>RDXT01000752.1 GCA_004292985.1 Bacteroidota bacterium | reverse complement strand
CGAAGACATAGACCTCAGCATCGTGGGGCGGGCGGAAGTGATTAAAGGCCCTTCGTCCAGTCTCTACGGCGCCGGACTCGGCGGCACGATCCTCTTGCAACCCAGCCGCCATGTGGAGCCGGGCACCTGGATGTCGGGAAATGCAATGGCGGGCTCCTTTGGGCTCTTGCGCAGTGCGGGTCGTTATACCACCAGCAATACCCAAAACTACACCGAATCGAGCTACAATTATACCCGCAGTGATGGCTTCCGCGAAAACAATAACTATGAGCGCTACGGATTTACGGCCCTGCGCGAGATCTACGGAGAGAAAACCAGCCTGAGCCTCCTTACCAATTTTATCCATGCTAAAGCCTTCATTCCCAGCTCGATAGACAGCAATACCTTTGTTAATAATCCCCGCGCAGCCGCGCCTACCTGGCTTAAAACGAAGGGATACGAGCAGTACAACCGCTTCTTTTTCGGGGCTTCGCTGCGCTATTCTTTCTGGGGCCGCTGGCAGGGGGTATCTTCGACCTATGCCGGATTTCGCAACAACTATGAGCCGAGGCCTTTTAACATCCTCCGGGAGGCAAGTTACTGGGTGGGGAGCCGCACCCGCATAGACTGGCGGGGAAAACTGGCTGGCAGGCCCTTTGCCTGGGCAGGCGGTTATGAACTCTACCAGGAGTGGTATGACTGGCAGACCTATGAAAATATCTCCGGTTTGGGAGAGCGGGGACTTGTTGTGGGGGATAATGAAGAGATCAGAGACTATATTAACTTCTTTACCCATGCCGAATGGAAGCCTTTTGCCCGGACATTGCTGGTGCTGGGGCTTAATGCAAACCGTACAGACTACCTGTACAGCGATTATTATGCGGCAGATACCATAGATCGTTCGGGTAATTATCGTTTTTCGGATCAATGGTCGCCCCGGATCGCTGTTTCTCAGGGATTGACTGCCGATATCAGCGCGTTTGCCTCTGTTTCACAGGGATTTTCACCCCCTACCCTCAGCGAGACCCTTACACCAGACGGAGTGATTAACCCCAATATACGACCCGAAACCGGATGGAATTATGAGGCGGGCCTGCGGGGCGTGTTGAAAAAGCGCTTCTTTTTTGAAACAACCCTCTACCACATGGATGTGCGGAATCTGCTCGTGGCCGAGCGTACTGCCGACGACCAGTTTGTGGGTCGCAATGCCGGACGCACCCGCCACGATGGCGCAGAGTTTTTTGCGGAATACCGCGCCGGATCAGATAAAAGCCTGAATATCATCCTTTTTACTTCCTACCATTATGCCCGCTACCGCTTTCTGGAATTTACCGACCGGGACAAAAACTATGCAGGAAATGCACTCACGGGCGTGCCTGCCCATAGCTTCAGCAGTGGCGTGGATGTGAGCAGCCGGATCGGCTTTTTCGGTAACCTCCAGGCCATGTATGTGTCAGAGATTCCGATGCTCGACGACAACAGCAAATATGCCGATGCGTATTTTCTGCTTCACGCCCAGGCCGGATATGGC
>RDXT01000751.1 GCA_004292985.1 Bacteroidota bacterium | reverse complement strand
CCCGTGCCCGATCCGCCCGCTACGCTTTCAGAACTGGGGGTTTTTACGGACTTTGAGACCCTCGCCACCGCACCGGGCATCATTCCCTACGGCGTAAACGCTCCGCTCTGGTCGGACCGGGCAGCTAAAAACCGCTGGGTGGCTTTGCCTAATGACGGAGCATTCGATGCCGATGCCGAAAAGGTAACCTTCCGCGACGAAGACTACTGGCAGTTTCCCGCAGGTACCGTATTTATCAAGCATTTCGATCTGCCGCTGAATGAAGGAAGTGCGGAGCAGCGCAAAAAACTCGAAACCCGATTTTTTGTCGTAACGGAAGACGGCGGGGCCTATGGCGTAACGTACAAATGGAATGATGCCGGAACCGAGGCATATCTGCTTACGGGTGCCGACACCCTGACCTCGACCATTGTGCGGGGAGATGGAAGTACCTATCGCCAGACCTGGGATTTCCCTTCGCGCGAGCAGTGTATGACCTGCCACAATGCCAATGCAGGGCATGTACTCGGCGTCCGGACCCGCCAGCTCAACGGCGACCTCACCTATGGCAGCGGTATCACCAGCAACCAGCTCGAAACCTGGGCACATCTGGGCATTTTCGACAAAGAAATCGCCGATCCTGCCCAATATCCCCGCTCCGCGCCCATGACCGATGCCAACAGCAGCCCGGAATTCCGTGTGCGCTCCTATATAGATGCCAACTGTGCCTTTTGCCACCGCCCCAATGGCGTGGAGGCTGCCTTCGATGCCCGCGCCCTCACAGCGCTCTACGACCAGAACCTCATTTATGAGCAGACCATCAGCCATTCTTCTCCTGTCAACAGCCAGGTGATTGTGCCCGGACAGCCGCTGAACTCTGTGCTCTACAACCGCGACCTCAGCACAGGTATAGATGCGATGCCCCCCATTGCCAAAAACATGATTGACCAGGGATATGTAACTGTGCTGAATGAATGGATTACAGAACTGCCCATCGTATTGCCTGCTGTCGTCAACAGCGGCTGGTACAACCTGGAAGTGCGCCACAGCGGCAAGGTGGCCAGCGTTGCGGCAGCCAGCGGCGACAATGGCGCTGCGGTCGTTCAGGAAACAAAAACCCTGGACGATTACCAGAAATGGAACCTGCAACTCGTCGGCGGCAACAAATACCGCATCATGGCCGGGCACAGCAACCAGGCCCTGACTACCCTCGACTGGAACCCTCAAAAAGGCACCGAGCTGGTGCAGCAGCCCTGGGCGGGTCACCAGAACCAGATGTGGTACCTCGAAGATGCCGGAGACGGATATTATAATGTTATCAGCGCATACAGCGGCATGGCCCTCGATATTTTTGGCGCGCAAACCGGGGAGGGCGCCAAGGTGATTGCCTGGGAGAAAACCCAGGGCCAGAACCAGCAGTGGAAACTCCTGCCCGCAGCTCCTTAGGACCGGTGGGCAGGAAAAAGCCATGAGGCCTCGGCTTCGGCCTAAACTGCGGAGCGCCAGACCTATGGAAATGTTTTTTTTTTTT
>RDXT01000750.1 GCA_004292985.1 Bacteroidota bacterium | reverse complement strand
CGATCCAGGTCTGAACCAGATTCACCACAAAGTCATAGCGGCGGATATGGGCCAGTTCGTGCACAAAAATAGCCTCTAATTGTTCGGGAGAAAGTCCTGTAATCAGGCCCACCGGAAACAGGATCACCGGACGTAGGTGGCCGATCACCATCGGAGAACTGATATGCGGAGACTCGATCAGCAGCAGGGTCTTATGAAGCCCCATGCGGCTGGCAAGGCGGTTGAGCTGGTTTTGCCACGCATATTCCATCACCCGCACATCGCGGAAGCGTGCCCGCTGAAGCCATGCCAGGCCGCCGATCCAGCGAAGGGTGAAAATAACGAAACCTGCTACCCATACCAGACTCAGCCAGGGTACCCATTTTTCCATGCTCCGGGACGAAAGCGCCAGCGGGGCTATGACCGGAGAGAGTTCTGTTTCTTCAACTGAAAAAGGACTTTCGCTTGCTGCGGAGGCCTTTTCCGACACACGGCTCCACTCCTGTCCGAAGGTTACAAACGCGCACACTGCCATCAGCACCAGCGCGGCAGAGGCCCAGCGGTAGCGCAGGCGGGCCGCTTTCTGACGGGTCAGAGACAATACCAGGCCCAGAGCGGCAGCAATGGCCGCACCTTGCCACAGAGAGTGTAGCAGCGTCCAGCCGATAGATTCGGCGACGCCAGATTGAATCATTTCCTGCACAGCGTTCATGACTTTGGTTCGTTGGAGGTGGAATCGGATAATTGGTCCAGAAAACGGCGGATCTCGTCCAGCTCTTCCGGAGTGGAACGGCTCCGGCCCAGGGCTTGCATCACCAGACGCATGGCCGAGCCTTCAAATGCCGTATCCACCAGGCGGTCCAGCAACTGCTGGCGGGTGTCCTGCTCGGATAAGGCGGCGGCATAGACATGGGTCTTACCCGTAAGGGTGCGGTGAAGCAGCCCTTTTTCAAACATAATCTGCATCAGTTTGAGCGTGGTGGTGTATCCCACTGGGCGCTCGCCCCCCATCTGCTCATTAACGAAGCGAACCGTAGAGGCCCCGTGGCGCCATAGCACCGCCAGAATCTCCAGCTCTCCCTCCGTGGGTTTCGGTATGTGGTTTCGCATAAGTGCGTACGAATAATTTCGTAGGTCAAAGATATACGAACGAATTCGTATTTGCAAATTATCTACGAAGATTCTCGTAATTGGTTTGCCGCCTTCTCTCCAAATGTGTTCCTTCTGTCTGCAAAGCGCATAAAACAATCGGCCACCGCGTCTTTGCTTCGTCTTTGCTGCAAAATTGTCTTGCGTTCTATCTGTAATTGTCTTTTTTTCGTTTACGCTACAAAGCCTTTCCCATGACAAAAGCCCGGCTCCTACCCCTGCTTCTCTCGCTGCTCTGCCTGCTGGCCTCCTGCAAAAACGACCCCTGCGAAACGGTCGCCTGCCAGAACGGGGGCACCTGTGACCCGGAGACAGGTTCCTGCCAGTGTGCGGAGGGCTTTAAAGGTGCTTTTTGCGAAACCTTCGACCTGCAGCGCTATTTTGG
>RDXT01000749.1 GCA_004292985.1 Bacteroidota bacterium | reverse complement strand
GAAATAGTTGCCCAGCCCCGACTGGTCGAAGATGATCAGGTCATGGTTTTGGGTGCGGCTGGTGCTGCCGCGCAGATAGGCATCGCCGGAGATATTGAGTGAGCCGCCGCTTTTGCCCAGGGCCAGGCCATAGTTGCCCTGAAGGCGCAGCAACTGGCCGTCGCCTGCCTGCATGAGGCCACCGGTGGCCGCGAGGTTCAGTCCCTGGGGGCCTTTTTTGAGGATCACGTTGATCACCCCGGCGATGGCATCGGAGCCATACTGAGCCGAAGCGCCGTCGCGCAGCACTTCGATGCGGTCTATCGCCGAAACCGGGATCGCATTGAGGTCAGTGCCCACGGAGCCGTTGCCAAAGGTGCCCTGGTTATTGAGCAGGGAGGTCGTGTGGCGGCGTTTGCCGTTGATCAGCACGAGGGTCTGGTCGGGACCGAGGCCGCGCAGCGAAGCGGGGTCTATGTGCTCCGTGCCGTCCGAGGACGACTGGCGGTTGGACTGAAACGAAGGCGCCAGATAGGTCAGCATCTGGTTCAGGTCGTTTTGCGGCAGGGTCTTCTGCAGGGATTGCAGCGGGATAATGTCTACCGGCACGGCGGTATTAAGCGCGGTGCGGTTGGGGTTGCGGGTACCCACGATCACCACCGCATCGAGCAGCGAGGCCGTCGGCGCGAGGGTAATGTTCAGAAAAGCCTCACCGGCATCTGCCGCCTGGGAAATGTACCCAAAGCTGGAAAAAGTCAATACATCTCCTTTATTCACCGCCAGCACAAACTCACCTTTGACGTCTGTAAGCACTCCTTTTCCTGACTGGCTTACTACTTTTGCTCCTGCAAGTGGCTGACCATCAGCCTCATCCGTTACACGTCCTTTCACTTGTATCTGCTGACCCCATACAGCGGCCTGCATCATTACAAGTGCTACAAAAAGTACAATGCTTCTCATCATGATTTTAAACAGTAAAGGGTAAATGGGTAAATGGATCGAAGCGGAGTAGTAGTGTAGAAAATAAAAAAACAGCTTTCCGGTCCGGAGACGGGAAAGCTGTCATAGATATGCACAAGGCATGTATCTGAAAACCGAACAGATTCCCGCTATTGCCGGTAGCAACAACAGGTGGCGGTTTTATATGCAGGTGAAGAATACATCACGCCGCTAAATTATCGGAATGTTACGGATAAATCAAGAGGCAGCTGAAAAAAGCTCATTCATACTCGATCTCCACGTCATCGGAGAGCGGGTGCGACTGGCAGGTGAGGATATAGCCTTCTTCGATCTCGCTTTCACTCAGGCCCGAATCTTCATCCATCGTGATAGAGCCTCTGAGCAGGCGCGCGCGGCAGGTCGTGCAAACTCCCGACTGGCAGGCGTAGGGCGCATCGAGGCGGGACTGAAGGGCTGCATCGAGGATGCTTTTGTTGGTCTTTACCAGCAGCTCGCGGGTTTTGCCATCGAGCGTTACCTTAATTTTGCGGTCAATGATCTCGATTTCTTCTTCCTCTTCCGGTTCAGGAACCACA
>RDXT01000748.1 GCA_004292985.1 Bacteroidota bacterium | reverse complement strand
AAAGCAGGATTCAGCATTTATCAGCGGAGTGGGCCGATCAATCCGCAGACCTTTGTGTACGCGCTGCCGCAGGGTACGAGCTATAAAGGGCAAACCTCCGTTAACCTTCGGGCGGACCACGGGATGTATGGCCTGATGCTGGCGCCTACCTTCCAGATACCGGGTGCGCCTGCCTGGCAGATAGATGTGCCTTTGATAGCTGGAAATGTCGGTGCAGGTTTTTATCTCTTTGGCGAAGACCGCATGACCCCCGATGGCCGCCGGGTGAGCGAGTGGGAAAATGATCTTCTGGGGGGCAGAGATTCTGATTTTGCCTGGGCTTTTGAGGGCGGTGTGCGCCTGATCGTGCCTACGGGGCAGCGGGAGTCGCGCCTGGCGCTGGGGTTACATTATACCCGTGTGCTGGGTTGGGAGACAGTTATTCAACCACAATCTTATTACGATGGCAAGCTCCGCGTTTCGCTGGCCCTGCTGATGGGAAATCTCTGAGCCGAAGCTTATATCCAACAAAAAAAGCGCCCTTTCACAGGACGCTTTTTTGTATTGTATGTCAGGCGATCAGAAATTGATAAAGTTGATGCCTGCGGTAAAGGTTTGAGTTTCAGGGCCTTCACCTTCTTTGAACATGCCGGTGAGGTTGTAGTTGGCATAGAAGTCGAACCATTTGAAGTCTATGCGGGCGGTGAGGCCGTAGCGGAAGGGGTTGAGGTTGTAGTCATCTTTGACCTTTACTTTACCCACTTCATCACTTACCTGCTTGGTGTAGGCACCCCAGAGCAGACCTGCATAGCCCCCGACGGAGATGCTCACGCCATCGTCGCTGCCGGGAGACGTGTTAAAATTGAGCAGGAGCGGGATCTGTGCATAGCGGGAGACCAGCTTGTTGCGGGTAAAGTCTATGCCGGTGGTGTCGAAGGTGAGCGTATTTTGCTCAGGTACCAGCGTGACGTCGTTGGTGAAATAATAGTTGCTGAAGTCTATGGTGATGGCCGATTTCAGGTTCACAGCGCCGCGACCGATGAGGCTCACGCGGGTCGGGAGGAGGTGGAGCGCCACGTGGCCACCGGGACGGAAGTCGCGCAGTGCAAGTTGGGGAACGGCAGCATCCGTGCCATAGGTCCCATTTACAAAGTAGTTGGTGATGCCCAGGTCAAAAGCGATGCCTCCGACTTCAGAGCGCGGGCGCTTGCTTTTTTCTTTGTGGTCATGGTCAGGATCGTAGTCGTCCCATGAGTCCTCGTCATTTTCGCCGGATTCGGAGTCCTCATTTTCTTCGGCATCCTCATCTTCGTCGTCGGAGAGGACATCTTCGGAGTCCTTGATTTCGATGTGTTTGCCTTCGGCATCGGTGATGATGATCAGCTTCTTGTTTTTGAAGTCAATCTCAGTGGTGTCGCGTTTTTCGCGGGCCACATCTTTAGGATCCGTTTGGGTGGAGTCGGGGGTCTGTGCGGCAGCGCCAGTCAGGAGCGCCACAAGGAGGACGAAAAGAATCGTCAGGGATTTGAAAGAAA
>RDXT01000308.1 GCA_004292985.1 Bacteroidota bacterium | reverse complement strand
CGGGGCAGGTAACCGGCTTCGCACCAGATCGGACGGATGTCCTCAAGGCCGCGGCCATCGAGACGAAGCCCTTTGGTTACAGCGGTTTTGCGGACGATTTCCTTCTGAATCTCTTTGAAGTAGGCAGAAAATTTCACGCCGAAATACTCATAGCCTTCTGCGTATTTTTCCTGGCCTTTAAGGGCTTCGAGGGCCTGTGTTTTAATGGCTTTGATCCGCTCGGAGCGTTCTTCTTTGCCAACAGCCGCTTCTGAAATCTCCTTAATGGTAGGCGTAACGATCGCTTCGATCTCCTGGTAGAGGGTTTCGTCGAACTGGAGCGTTGCGTATTCGCGGGTCGTTTTGCCCACTTCTGCGCGCATTTCCAGCTGAAGATTGTTCAGCAGGCGGATGTAGTCGTGAGCTACTTTCAGCGCACCCAGCATCACTTCCTCAGAAACCTCCTTCATTTCGCCTTCCACCATGTTGATGGAGTCGTTGGTAGCGGCCACCATCAGGTCGAGGTCGCAGTCTTCCATTTCCTGGAACGTAGGATTGATTACGTACTGGCCGTTTTTCCGGGCCACACGCACTTCACTTACGGGATCAGGGAAGGGAATGTCAGATACGATCAGGGCAGCAGAAGCGGCCAGACAAGCCAGCGCATCGGGTTGCTCCTTGGAGTCGGAGGAGATCAGCTCGACCATTACCTGCGTGTCGGCGTGGTAATCGTCGGGGAAAAGCGGGCGAAGGGCGCGGTCAATCAGACGGGAGATCAGCACTTCGTGCTCGCCCATACGTCCGTCGCGCTTGAAAAATCCGCCTGGGAATCGTCCCGTGGCAGCATATCGCTCCATATAGTCCACCGAAAGCGGCAGAAAGTCTATATCCTGCTTGATATCTCTGCTGGAAACGACAGTAGCCAGCAGCATGGTTTCACCGCACTTCAGCACCACAGCGCCGTCTGCCTGTTTTGCCAAGGCCCCGGTTTCCAGGGTAATCTCCCTGCCGTCGGGCAGCGTTGTGGTCTTACGAATTACTTTCATCATGAGTCAGCTTGCTACACAAAACAAAAAAATTGGGAATTACTTACGAATTCCCAACTCCTTAATAATCGCCCGGTAACGCTCGATGTCCGTGCGTTGGAGATAGTTGAGGAGGCGGCGGCGCTTACCTACAAGACGCTGCAGACCCATACGGGTAGAGGCATCTTTCTTGTTGAGCTTCAGGTGCTCAGTCAGTCGCAGAATGCGATAGGTGAACAATGCGATCTGAGATTCTGCCGAACCTGTATCCGTTGCGGTACGCTCGTGTCCGTACTTTTGGAAAATTTCCTGCTTGAGTTCCTTGTATATGTACATGGAAAGGAATCGTTATTGAGCTTTTGATTTGAACGTGCAAATATACGGGAAGATTTTCAATAAGCAAGATGAGATCTTTT
Organism: Bacteroidota bacterium; assembly: GCA_004292985.1. Lineage (GTDB taxonomy): Bacteria > Bacteroidota > Bacteroidia > J057 > J057 > RDXT01. The sequence continues at coordinate 4,524 of RDXT01000308.1, read as the reverse complement.
AAAAAGGCGGGTGGCGAAGGCAGATTTTCTCAGGCTCTGTCTAACAGGGCTTTAAGGCTCGCAAGGGTATCGGCCTCGGCGGCGCTTTTGTCATTCCGAAGCCGCAGCATGCGCGGAAAACGCAGCGCTACCCCCGATTTGTGACGGCCCGAAGCCGCTATTCCCTCAAAACCGATCTCAAACACCCGCTCCGGCTTCACGCTGCGCACCGGACCGAAGCGATCGAGGGTGTTTTGCTTAATCCAGGCATCTATCTCGCTCATTTCTGCATCAGTCAGTCCTGAATAAGCCTTGGTGAAGGGTACCAGCACATCGCCGTCCCACACAGCAAAGGTGTAGTCGGAGTAGAGGTTGGCCCGGCGGCCATGCCCCCGCTGAGCGTAGATCATCACGGCATCTACGCTGAGGGCGTCGAGTTTCCACTTCCACCAGTCGCCCCGGCGGCGGCCCGCCTGATAAACAGAGTCTAAGCGCTTGAGCATCAGGCCCTCGCTCCGAATCTCGCGGGCACGCAGGCGCAGTTCGGCCAGTTCCTCCCAGGTCCCGAAGTCTGCGGGTGGCGAGAGCCGCAGCAAGTCGGGCCGCGCCGCAAGCTGCACGGCTTCTGCCAGCAAGGCCCGGCGTGTGGCGAAAGGGAGTGCACGAAGGTCTTTCCCCTCCCACTCCAGCAGATCATAGGCCATCACGATCACCGGAGCCTCCTGTAATATCTTGCGGGTCAGGCTCTTACGACCGATTCGGGTTTGCAGCACCTGAAACGAAAGCGGTTTTTCGTCGCGGAAGGGAAGCAGCTCGCCATCTATCACCGTGCCTGTGGGCAGGTGCTGAAGCAGGGCATTTAATTCCGGAAATTTATCTGTCATCAACTCTTCTCCCCGGCTCCAGAGATAGGTATTCCCCTCACGTACAATGAGTTGCGCCCGGATGCCATCCCATTTCCATTCGGCCTGCCATTCGCCGGGACTGCCCAGGCTTTCGGGGGCTGCATCGAGGGCATAGGCCAGGTAAAACGGATAGGGGCGTGAGAGGTTGTCGCCGGCTGATTCGTCAAAAATGAGGTTGCGGAAGGAACTTGTATCCGGTTTCCAGTCGCCCATGAGGCGGTGGCTGAGGGTCTGTTCCTCAATGCCGCTGTAGCGGGCCAGGGCCTTAACCATGAGTTGCTGCGAGACTCCGAGGCGGAAGCCGCCGGTAATCAGCTTGTTAAAGACAAAACGTTCGCGGGCTGTCATCCCTTCCCAGGCGGCGAGGAGGCGACTTTTGCGGTCATCGTCGCTGAGGGCTGAGAGCGCGGCCAGCTCGGCCATCCATTCGCTGAGGCTGCGCTGCAGGGCCTCGGGGCCGGGGGCTGGCAGGAGCAGGGCAATCGTTTCGGCCAGGTCGCCGACCACGTGATACGACTCTTCGAGGAGCCAGAGGGGTATGCCACTCCGCTCGGCAGCCCATTCGCGGAGCTGCGAGGATTTGAGGGCGCGGCGGGGACGGCGGCCACTGAAAAGGGCCATCATCCACAGTTTATCCGCATCGGGTGCGGCATGCAGATAGTCTGCAAGCGCCTCGATTTTCTCATTGGTTTTGGTGGTCTGGTCCAGCCGCGTGACGAGATCAGCGAATTGTTTCATACCTGAAGCAGCAAAATACGTAAAACTCTGTTACAGGATATGGAGCTATGCATAAATCTCCGTATCATGCGCCTGATTTTACCTGCTCTTTTTCGGAATGAAAGTACTTGCCGGATACATATTAACTCCTCTCCATCTGCTTGCCTTCGGCCTTGTGCTGGGCATATTTCACCCCATTCAATGGCTGGCGCTTAAGCTGGGAGGCTACAACGCACACAAATCGGTGGTGGACTTTATGAACCTCTGCCTGATGCGCACCCTTTGGTTTCTGGGCATTCACTGCCGCTTTGACCTGCCGTATCAGATGCCCACAGACCGCCCCCTGATCATCGTGTCGAACCACCAGGGCCTGTTTGACATCCCTCCTTTTTTCTGGTACTTCCGCAAAAACCATGTGAAATTTGTCTCTAAAATCGAGCTGGCGCGGGGTATCCCCAGTATCTCCTTCAACCTGCGCCACGGCGGCTCTGCCCTGATAGACCGGGACAATCCCCGCCAGTCTATGCCCGCGCTGAAGCAATTCGGCGAATATATCGAGCAAAACAAGTATGCAGCCTGCATTTTTCCCGAAGGCACCCGGAGCAAAGACGGCGTTCCGGGTAATTTTGCCCCCACCGGATTTAAAATGCTCCTTAAAAACATCCCTTCAGCCCTCGTAGTGCCCGTAACGATCAACCATGTCTGGAAAATTCAGACAAAAGGCTGGTATCCCATGGGCACATTTATCCGTCCGGTCTGGCAGGTGCACCCTATCATTGACCCCAAAGGCCGGAATGCCGATGAAGTGATCGCCGAAACTGAACAGGTCATCAAATCCGCCATTATCCTCGAACATCCGTCTGCCTGAGAATGGCTACCTATATACCTTTCTTTACTTACACTCCTATTTCACATGTCTCAGCATAATATTCGTCTGGAAGTCATGCAGGCCATAGAGCCTAAAGTTGACGATTTCATGAAGGAATACCTCAGCCCCATTGAAACCATCTGGCAGCCCTCCGATTTTTTACCAGACCCTACCCGTGACGATTTTTTTGAGAAAGTAACCGAATTGCGGGAACTGGCCAAAGAACTTCCGTATGACTTCTGGGCCGTGCTGATCGGCGATACCGTGACGGAAGAGGCGCTGCCTACCTACGAATCCTGGCTGATGGATGTGGACGGCGTAGGTCAGACGGAGCGCAATGGCTGGTCGAGGTGGGTAAGGGCATGGACCGCAGAGGAAAACCGCCACGGCGATGTGCTGAGCCGCTACCTCTACCTTTCGGGACGGGTAAATATGCGTGAAATGGAAATCTCAGCTATGCACCTGATCAAGGATGGCTTCGATATCGGCACAGGCCGCGACCCCTACCGCAACTTTGTGTACACCAGTTTTCAGGAACTGGCGACCAATTTTTCGCACCGCCGCGTTGCGAAGCTGGCCCAGAACTTTGGCAACGATATGCTCTCCCGCATGTGTGGCACCATCGCCTCCGACGAAGCCCGCCACGCCCGCGCCTATATCCAGTTTATTCGCGAAGTGTTTGTGGTGGATACCAGCGAAATGATGCTGGCCTTTGAAGACATGATGCGCAAAAAGATCGTAATGCCCGCCCACTTCCTCCGCGAATCCGGTGGAAAAATCAGCGAGCTCTTCACCCACTTTTCCGATGCCGCCCAGCGCCTGAAGGTATATACGTCCGAAGACTATGTGAACATTCTGCGCCAGTTGCTCCGCACCTGGGAAATTGACAAGCAGACCAGCCTCACAGACAAGGCAGAGCGCGCCCGCGACTACCTGATGGCCCTGCCCGACCGCCTGGCACGTCTCTCCGACCGGATCAGAATTCCGGAAAAAAGCTATGAGTTTAAGTGGATCGCAGGGTAATCAGGGAACAGGGAACAGTTTTCAGGGTTCAAAATCGCGGTCGCTGAGCTTGCCGAAGCGCCGCAAAACAGAATTATGGATGCGCACCCAACTGCTGCACACTGTATCCCTGCGGATAGCTACGGCTTTTCTGGCGGGTGAGGAGCCGGGCGCGGTGGCGTAAAGGCATAAACCGAAGCAGGGTGGCACGCAGACGCATGCTTCCCTCTACCATCTGGCGGAGCCAGCGGGGGGGAGAGGGCAAACCCACCGCCTGTAGCAGGGGGTCGTCTATGAGGGCGTGGACAAAAGGCGCTCCTACAGGCTGCATAAAGCGGGGCAACACCCAGCCCAGCAGCAGGTTGCGGGTAGCTACAGCCAGGGCGTGGTTGCTTTCGCTGTACGCAAAATGTGTGCGCTCATAATCTATATTATAGCGCTCAAAGGCTTCATAACTCTCAGGTATATCCTTGATATTCATGCGTTTGCCCAGTTCATACCAGTAGATATAGGATGCCTGTTTTTCATTTTCAGAAAGGGGCCTCCACCCAAAACGGGTATTCCAGCGGATTGGCTCAAAAATGAACGTAGATAAGGTATAGAGAAACTCATCATTGGGAATGGGAAAACGGCGGTGCTGGTCGTTCATGCGGCGCAGGGCGACTTTGCCACGCGGACTGTCGTAGCCGTTTTCCAGAATTTCAGATAAAATCAGCACGGTGTCGTCGTATCGTTTTTGGGTGCGGCGGGTAAATTCTCCTGTTTCTACCAGCAGCGGCGAGCCTTTGGCAACGCCAAAAACGCGGAAAAGGGCCAGTTCGAGGGCGCGGGTCGTATCCCAGGAAAACTCGTAGCTGGTGAGCAGATAGGAGATCAGTTCATGGTCGCTCACAGGATCGAGCGCTGCCAGCCACGCTGTGCGGGCTTTGCGGCTGCGAAGCTGGCGAAAATCTCCGGGAACGCGCTGCTCCAGCACAGGCGCATCAGGAGTTGGTATGACAAAAACAGGATTGTCCATAGCAAGCGGTTTGTTCGGAAAGTTATAGAGAATTC
>RDXT01000747.1 GCA_004292985.1 Bacteroidota bacterium | reverse complement strand
CTTGATGCTGGTCCGGCAAATCAGCCAAATTTACTTGAGCTACAAAATACAATCCTGTTCCGTTTGAGTCCAGAGGCCAATCTACGCCAATGGGTAAATCCGGTAAGCCCCCGGCTCTAGAATTACCAACCTCCGAATAATTCTCATCACCCAAGGGAAGCAACTGGTAACAAGGCTTATAATTATCCGCTATTTTACTAGCCAATTCGGACGGAATGCTAGCCGCTTCTAAAGCAATTTTGATTTGATTGGTGGTTGTCATTTTCAGTACTCAAAATCTGTAGCCTTATCTAGGGTAAGTCATTGTAAATGAAAGTACCTAAAAAGTACTCAGTGTTACGAAGCATTGGGCCGCGCTTCATAACACTGAGTACAATATCTGAAATCTGTTCTTACTTTTTCTTCAAACTGGCCAGATAATCGACCAGGTCAACGAGTTCCTGCGTACTCATGGCGTCTTGTAGGCCGGAGGGCATCATCGACGAGTCCATTTTTTTCATCGATACTACATCGGCCATTTTGTAATTCTGCACCACGCCACCGGGGAACTTCAGTTGCAGGTCGGTTTCGGTCTTGCTCGAAACGATGCCGGAGGCCGTGCTGCCATCTTTGAACTTCACTTCGTAACCCTCGTAACCGAAACTGATGCCTGCGTCGGGGTGTAGAATCGCCAAATATTGGGCTTCTTTCGGAAGTTTGCTGCCAATCTCGGAGAGTTTCGGGCCGAAATCCATGCCCTCGCCATTGATCTGATGACAAATGGCGCAGTTGGTCTTAAACACCGTTGCCCCTTTCTCGACGCTGCCGTTCATGGCGAGCAATTCAGGCATGGGGGGCAGTTTTTTGGTGGCCGCAGCGGTGCCGCCGTCAAGGTAGCTCGCGGCTTCGGTGCGAATGCTCTTGCGCCAGGCATTCGAGACGCCCTGCACGGCGGCAGCTTTCAGGTCGCCCTTGATCTCACCCGCTTTGAGCATCGCAATCACCATGTCTTCGCCCGAACCACTACCGCCAATGGCGCGGGTAGCGTCTTTACGGAGGGCCATTGGGCGGTTTTCGTCCGTAGCTACCGTTTTCAAAATGTTCAGCGAGGGCTTGGAACCAACCCAGCGTAGAGCCGTAATCATGTGCGAAGCGGCTTCGGCGTCAGCCCCATTGATGGCTTCCCAAACTAACGATTCTCCATCCTGCTTGAGCAACTGCCGGGTTGCGTCGCGACCGATGCCCCCCAGATATTGCTCGATGGCCAATTTCCGCAGTCGGGCGTTCTCGCCTGCGGGCGCATACCGTTGCACGAGTTCAATGTATTCGGGCGTGCCGTAGGTTTCGTCCATCAATTTTTGCAACGACGCCAGCGCGGGTTGGCTTGTTTTTACAACACCGGGGTCCAGGTGGCGCAAAGCGAGTTTGGTGATATCGGGCGAGTTGGCGTTGGCCTGCACCGTGATCGTCTCCTGCGTCTGGTCGACGGCGCTGGAATCGGTGCCCGGCAGCTCGACGACCGTCACCGGCACCTTCG
>RDXT01000307.1 GCA_004292985.1 Bacteroidota bacterium | reverse complement strand
TGACATCCTGGGCCCAGAAAACGGCGGTAGCTATGGTGGTAGCAAGGGTGCTGGTCTGACCAACACCAACAACCCTGTGGCTGTGCTGAACCGTAACGCCGACAACCGCGGACGCCGCCTGCGTACCTTCGGTAACGTATATGGCCAACTGGAGATCATCAAAGGCCTGAACGCCAAGTCGAGCATCGGTGTGGACTACAACCAGTTTGCTGGTTCGTATTTTGCTCCGATCAACTACGAAGCTGCTGAGCCTTCTTCTGCCAACACCCTGAACGAGGTGTTTAACCTGTTCTATTCCTGGACATGGACCAACACCCTGGAGTACAAGCCGAATCTGGGTGACAACATGGACCTTTCGGTTCTGGCAGGTACTGAAGCCATCGACAGCTACTACCGTGGCTTCTCCGCTGGCCGTGCCAACTTCTTTACCGACAATGTGGACTACCGCGTACTGAGCGCTGGTACCTCTGCGATCAGCAACGGTGGTTATCAGGGATCTTATGCCCTGTTCTCCTACTTCGGTAAAGTGGATTACTCTCTCAATGACCACTATATCCTGAGCGCTACGATCCGTCGTGACGGTTCTTCCCGTTTCGGTGCTGCAAACCGCTTTGGTAACTTCCCTGCTGTCAGCGCAGGCTGGCGTGTGAGCGAGGAGTCATTCATGGATGGCGGTCCTTTCTCTGACCTGAAAGTACGTGCCGGCTGGGGCCAGACAGGTAACCAGTTCATTGGTGACTACTCTACCCAGTCCGCTTACGGTCTGAGCCGTACGACTTCTTCTTATGACATCAACGGAACCAACAGCTCTCTCGTTGACGGTTTCGACAAGCAGCTCTCCGGTAACCCGAACCTGAAATGGGAAGCGGTTACTTCTACCAACGTAGGTATTGACTTCGGTCTCTTCAAAAACCGCCTCAGCGGTACCCTCGACCTGTACGAGCGTAAGACGACCGGCATGCTCTATCGTCCGACCCAGCCTGGTACCTTCGGTATCTCATCCAACCCTAACCAGAACATTGGTGAGATGCGCAACCGTGGTATCGACTTCCTCGTGAGCTTCAAGAGCGCTCCTGCCAGCGACTTTACCTACGACCTGAGCTTCAACATTTCTACCTACAAGAACGAAGTGCTGAAACTGTCTGAAGATGTCGGCTCTACCCTCTTCTCCGGCGGTACCCGTCAGGGCAACACCACCCAGACAACCGTAGGCGCTCCTATCGGTATGTTCTATGGTTATGAAGTACTGGGTATCTACCAGACAGCAGAAGAAGTAGCTGCTGACGGCAACCCTCCCGGAGTTACCTTCGCTACCCCTGCTGACGGTATCGGTCGTTACAGAATCAAAGACGTAACAGGTCCCGGCGCTGACGGTGTTCTCGGAACTGCTGACGACGCTCCTGACGGTGTGCTGAACTCTGACGACAAAACCGTCATTGGTAATCCTCACCCAGACTTCACCTACGGCTTCAATGCAGCTTTCGGTTACAAGAACTTTGACCTGACGATCTTCCTGCAAGGTTCACAGGGCAATGACCTCTACAACTACACCGCTTACTTTACCGATTACTTCAGCTTCCAGGGCAACCAGAGCGTGAGAATGGCTGAGCAGTCATGGACTCCGCAGAATGCCTCTACCGCTACCCTGCCTAAGCTGAACCGTAACCAGCCTGCTTACGAACTGGAAGCCCACAGCCGTTTCATCGAGGATGGTTCTTACCTCCGCGTGAAAAACGTGCAGCTGGGTTATACCCTGCCAAAGAGCGCGCTGTCCAAAATCGGTTTCAACCGTGCACGTATCTATGTGCAAGCTACCAACCTGCTGACCATCACCAAGTACACAGGCTTCGATCCTGAAGTAGGTGTTCGTGATCAGTTTGGCGATGGTACTGACCTGAGCATCGGTCTGGATGATGGCGCTTACCCTGTGTCAAGAACATTTGTTGCCGGCATCTCTCTGAACCTGTGATCTTTCACAAACAAAGAGCGGATAAATGGTATCCGCTCTTACAAAAATTTTCCAACTTTTTTTCCTTAATTGGGTTATATATTCAAAACCCTATATTGAATGAGAAAGCTACTATTATACGCAGGTATGACCTCCCTGATTCTGGTAGGTTCCTGCCAGGGTGACTTCCTTGAGAAGAATCCACAGGGTGTACTGAGCGAATCCGTACTCGCTAACAGAGACGGTATCAACGCACTCCTGATCGCTGCCTATGCCGAACTCGATGGCTGGGCTGGCTGGGAAGCTGGTGACGTATGGGCACAGGCTACCACCAACTGGGTATTCGGTGACGTAGTTGCCGACGACGCTTACAAAGGCTCTGACGCAGGTGACCAGAAGGAAATTCTGGAAATCGAAGGCTATCAGGCTACTGCCGGTAACCGCTATTTTACAGCCAAATGGAGAAGCGTATATGACGGCGTATCCCGCTCAAACGATGTAATCCGTATTCTGGGCGCTTACGACATCACTGACATGACGGCTGCCGAAAAGGATCAAGTTGTGGCAGAGGCTCGTTTCCTCCGCGGTTTCTATCACCTGGAAGCCAAGAAGATGTGGAACAAAGTTCCATACCTTGACGAGACGGTACAAGACGTTCGCGTGTCGAACAGCGCTGACATCTGGCCACAGATCGAAGCTGACTTCAACTTCGCTCAGGAAAACCTTCCTGCTACCCAGTCTCAGAAAGGCCGCGCCACCAGCTGGGCTGCCAAAGGTTTCCTCGCCAAGTGCTACATGTTCCAGCAGAAGTATGCCCAGGCACTGACGCTGGTGAATGAAATCATCAACAGCGGTGAGTTTGACCTCGCTGACTCTTTCCACGACAACTTCCGCACCGCTGGTCAGACTAACAACCCAGAAGTGGTCTTCGCTGTACAGGCTTCTGTAAACGAAGGTGGTACTGAAGGTGAAAACGGCGGCTACGGCAACGTACTGAACTATCCTTACAACAACGGTCCCGGCAAATGCTGCGGTTTCCACCAGCCTTCCCAGAACCTGGTGAACGCCTTTAAGACAGATGCCAATGGTCTTCCGCTGCTGGATACTTTCAACGATGTGGACGTAACCAACGACGAAGGTATCAACTCCAATGATCCTTTCACTCCGTATGCAGGTACCCTCGACCCACGTCTCGACTGGACCGTAGGCCGTCGTGGTATCCCTTACCTCGACTGGGGTCTGCATGGTGGTCGTGACTGGATCCGTGACCAGACCCACGGCGGTCCTTTCTCTCCGATCAAGCACGTATATTACAAGAGCGAAGAGAAAACCAACTCTACCGCTTCCGGCTGGGCCCAGGGTCCAAATGCCAATGACTACATGCTGATCCGCTACGCAGATGTGATCCTCTGGGCTGCTGAGTGCGAAGTAGAAACAGGTTCTCTGGAAAAAGCCCGTGCTTATGTAAACCAGATCCGTGCCCGCGCAGCAAATCCTGCCACATGGGTAAAACTTCCTGACGGAAGCCCTGCCGCTAACTACGTAATCGGTCTGTACAACACCCCATGGACCGATCAGGCTGTGGCCCGCAAAGCTGTACGTTTCGAGCGCCGCCTCGAACTGGCTATGGAAGGTCACCGTTTCTTCGACCTCGTACGTTATGGCAACGCTGCTGAAGTACTGAATGCCTGCCTCGTAAAAGAGAAAGTAAAACGTACCTACCTCAGTGGTGCTGTGTTTACTGCCGGCAGAAACGAGTACTATCCGATCCCAACGGTTGAGATCCAGAACAGCTACAAAGACGGAGCTCCTACGCTGACCCAGAACCCTGGCTATTGATATTTGTCAGGCGAATGAATTTTAAGGCAGGAAACCTTGTGTTTCCTGCCTTTTTGCTATTTTGGAGCTATGAAACGACTACTACCCTTGCTGCTGTATCCAGTGGGGGCCATGCTCTGGGGGGGATGCGGATCAGCACACAAACCCTTATTTGAGTTGCTGCCTCCTTCTGAGACCGGGATTACTTTCGCAAACGTGATCACCGAAAACGCCCGTTACAACATCATTGACTTCGAATATGTCTATAATGGCGGAGGTGTGGCGCTGGCGGATATGAACGGCGACGGACTTCAGGATATATTTTTTACCGGAAATCAGGTGGACAATGCGCTCTACCTCAACCGGGGCGACTTTCACTTTGAAGATATTACCTCTGCTGCGGGTGTTGCGGCTCCGGGCAAATGGTGCTCCGGCGCGGCCCTCGCCGATGTGAATAATGATGGCCGCACGGACATCTATGTATGCGCCAACATGGAGCTTAACGCCGCCGCCAGAGCGAACCTGCTCTATATCAACCAGGGAAACGACGCTCAGGGAAGGCCCCTGTTTAAAGATATGGCCGCGCTGTGCGGGGTGGCCGATACGGGATATTCGACACAGGCTGTTTTTTTTGACTATGACAACGACAATGACCTCGACCTCTATGTGGTAACCAACCAGGTCGAAGGCATTCTCCCCAACAATTACCGGCCCAAGTTTGTAAATGGGGAAGCGAAAAATACAGACCGCCTTTTTCGCAACGAAGGCCCTGCCGCCGATGGTTTGCCCCGCTTTACCCTCGTTTCGCGCGAAGCAGGTATCCTCAAAGAAGGCTATGGCCTCAGTGTGGCGGTGGTGGACATCAATTTTGACGGATGGAGAGACCTCTATGTAACCAACGACTATCTCTCCGACGATTTGCTCTGGATCAATCAAAAAGACGGTACCTTTAAAGATGAGGCCGCCCGCTACCTGAAACACACCTGCCACTCGGCGATGGGAAATGATGTAGCCGACATCAACGGCGATGGTCTGCCCGACATTGTGGCCCTCGACATGCTGCCCAATGACAATGAGCGCCGCAAGCGCATGATTCCCGCCAACAACTATCAGCGCTATGTGAACAATGAAACCTATGGCTACCAGTACCAGTATGTGCGGAATATGCTTCAGCTGCACAATGGTTTTTTGCCGGAAACCGGAGAGATGCTGCCCTTCAGCGATGTAGGTTTTCTGGCCGGAACTTTTTCCACGGACTGGAGCTGGTCCTCGCTGATGGCCGATTTTGACAATGACGGAAACCGGGACCTGCTCATTACCAATGGATTCCCGAAAGATATTTCAGATCAGGACTTCGGAGTGTATCGCTCCAACACCAGCCGGATGCGCGCCTCAAAAGCAGAAATGATCGCCCTGATCCCGGAAGTAAAGATTCCGAACTACATTTTCCGGAACGAAGGCAGTTTCCCCCTCAAAGACTATACACAGGAATGGGGCCTCGCGCAGCCTTCTTTTACCAATGGTGCGGCCTATGGAGACCTCGACAACGACGGCGACCTCGATCTGGTGATGAACAACATAGACGATCCGGCATTTGTGTACCGAAACACCCTGAACGAGCGCAAAGACGACAGCCCTTCATGGCTGCGCCTCCGCCTCACCGGAGAAGCACAAAATCCCTCTGCCTTTGGGGCCAAAGTATGGCTCTACGCTGCCGGGAAAAGCTGGTACCATGAGTATTCGCCCTACCGGGGCTACCTGTCGAGTGTGGAGCCGTACCTGCATGTGGGATTGGGAAAGGTGGCCAAACTCGACTCCCTGCGCATCATCTGGCCGGACGGCACCTGCGAAAAACGGAGCGATGTGCCTGTAAATCAGGTACTTGAACTGAAGCGAAGTGATGCCTCCGCTACCTGCGAGCCGCCCCTGCCCGTGCACAAGGCATTGTTTCAGTCTGTGGCTGCTGCCACGGGCCTGAGGTATCTGCACCAGGAGCAGGACTTTGTGGATTTTAACATCCAGCGCACCCTCCCGCATAAATTATCGGAAGAAGGTCCGCAGATGTGCAGCGGCGATGTCAATGGCGACGGGCTGGAAGACCTCTGTATCGGCGCTTCGGTTGGTTACAACACTACCTTGTTTATTCAGGATGCAAAAGGCCAGTTTACCCGCCAGGAAATATCCGAAGGCAGGGCAAAGATGCAG
>RDXT01000306.1 GCA_004292985.1 Bacteroidota bacterium | reverse complement strand
CGCTGTGTTTTGGGACCTGCAAAAGGCAGGCACAGCGGGGGAGGGGCAGGTGAGCGACCCGGCAGAGCAGCTCCGTATTTTTCGCTACCTGGCGGGCACTGCCACAGATGCCGAGTCTTTCGAGTTGCGGCACTGGGTGGACTTTGATCCTGTGCATGAGCAGGTATTTGACGAATGTTATGAGATTTGGGAGGAGTTAAGGGCGCTGTTTCCGTACCAGGAGCCGGCCGATGAGCCAATTCCCTTGCCTGAGCCGGAGGGAAAAAGAATTTTTCGACCCCTTACCCTGTTGGTAGGCCTGGCTGTGCTGGTGTTGGGAGGCTTCGGCCTGCGCTTTTTGCTGAAGGAACCCCTTATTCCCCCCGTAAAAGCCACCGGAGCCATGCATTATACCCTTCCGGACAGCACAAGGGTCGCCTTAATTGAAGGAAGCGTACTAATACCCCTTGCCGGTTTTCGGTCTGAGCGTAGGGTGGCCATCGAAGGACAGGCTGCCTTTGACGTGCGCAGGCAGACAGGGAAGCCTTTCAGCGTCAACATTTCAGAGATAACTGTGGAATGTGTGTCCGGAATTTTCTATCTTTCGGCCACGACAAAGCAAATGCCTGCCAGGATATATGTGTATGAGGGGCAGATCACGGTGAGTAGCCCACGCGAAAAGCTGCTGCTGAATGCAGGAGACCTGGCGCAGATAGAACCCGGCGAGCAGATATGGTACAAGTATCCGCCCCAATTCGTACCGAAAGTGTATGCTGACTCAATTTTTCGGCCATAACCGCCTCTCCTTTGAGACCCTGCCTTCCACCAACACCTACGCACTGGAGTTGCTGGCGGGCGAAACTCCTCCTGAAGGAACCATCGTCATCACGGGTCACCAGACACGCGGGCGGGGACAAAAAGGAAATGTGTGGACGGGCGAACAGGACAAAAATCTGACCTTCAGCCTGATCCTCTACCCTCACTTTTTACAACCCCGCGAGCTGTTTCTGATCAGCAAAATGACCGCACTGGCCGTCAGAACCACCATTGCGCATTTTTTACCCCTGCAAGAGACCCTTATAAAATGGCCTAACGATATTTTGCTGGGGAGAAAAAAAATCTCCGGAATCCTGATCGAAAACCAACTCGAAGGCAGCCATGTACGCACCGTGGTGATTGGCATCGGGTTAAATGTGGGGCAGGTGGAGTTCCCAGCTGAGCTTAGCCATAAGTCTGTCTCCCTGGCCATGAGCATGGCCGCGCCGCCCCAGGTCGAAACGGTGCTTCAGGTGCTGCTGCGCCAGCTCGAAGACCGCTATATCGCCCTGCGAAGTGGCTATCGCGATGCCCTTCACCGGGAGTATTATGAGTTTCTCTATGCCTATGGCGAACTTGTGCCGATCAAAACAGGAGAGGAGACGCTGAATATGAGGGTAGTAGGCGTGGATGAATATGGCAGGCTGGCGGCAGAATATGAAGGCTCGCTCCGCTATTTCGACATCAAGGAGGCGGGCATACAGGTGCAACCCTGAAGGAGATTTGGAACTTACGCAACGATTCGCTTCTTTCTTACGATATGAAAGAAGTTTCTCCCCATGAATCTCGCCATAGACATCGGCAACAGCTTTGCCAAAATCGGACGATTTGAGTCAGGTCTGCTCCGGGATGTGATTTCTCTTCCGACCTATTCGCTGGCCACCGGCCTGATGCACTACCTGGAGGTGCAGGGGCAGGAGGTAGGATATGTTGGCTGGGTAAATGTCTCCGGTGACATCCGGCTGGAAGAGCTTCCTGTCTGGAAGCAGCATCCTGCCAAAGGTTTTTTTCACATCCATCCGCTGGCGGATCTGCCTGTGCGAATGGGCTACCACACCCCCGAAACCCTCGGTGCCGACCGGCTTGTGGGGGTGATCGGCGCGCGGGCGGCCCAGGCAGAAGGCCCGGTACTGGTCCTGGACGCAGGGACAGCACTGACCTACGACCTGCTCACAGCCGACAACACCTACCTCGGCGGCGGGATCTCGCCGGGCATCCGGATGCGTTTCCGGGCTTTGCACGAATTTACAGCCCGCCTGCCGCTGGTCGAAGCGGAGCCTGCCCCCCCCCTGGTGGGCCACAGCACCCGCAGTTGCATCCTCTCAGGCGTGATTCATGGCATCCGGGCCGAGGCCGATGGCATTATTGAGCGATATATTCAGGACTATGGCAGCGATCTTGGCGTATTCCTTACCGGAGGAGACGTTCCTTACTTTGAAAATCACCTGAAAAACAAGACCTTTGCGGACACTTCTCTCATCCTCAAAGGTATTCATTACCTTGTGACTCACCGATTCTCCCTATGATGCGGATTTTTTCTATCCTGGGCCTGATGCTTCTTGCGGGCAACCTCTGCGCTCAGGAGCTTACCCTTAGTCCCTACTCACGCTACGGAATTGGCGATATTTTCAGCAGCACCACCACCCGCAATGCCTCTATGGGCGGCGCAGGCATTGCCACTGATAACCCCTTTTCGATCAACCGGCTTAACCCTGCTACCTATGCCGACCTCGTTCTGACCACGATGGACGTGTCTGCCTTCGGTCAGGTCAGCCTCATGCGCACCTCCAGCGCCCGTGCATACCCCATCGCTGCCGGAATTTACGATGCAGCCTTTGCCTTTCCTGCGATCAAAGGCCCCGCCTTCGTGTTTGGATTTGCGCCTTACAGTGCCGTGGGTTACCGCATCCGCACCCAGCAGACCGTGTACCTCGATGGCGATACCCTCCTTGAGCGGGTGGCTTACCGCGGACAGGGCGGACTGAACCAGGCATACATCGGCGTTGCAGGAAAAATGCTCAACAACCGTCTGCGCCTCGGAGGCAATGTCCGTTTCCTCTTCGGAGAGACCGAATACTCCTGGCTCAATACCATCTATACCAACGATACCCTGCGTGCTACCCAGTACCAGCCGATTACGGTTGCAGAAAATGTCTTCATCAGTGGATGGAACTTCCAGGGCGGTTTTATCTATCAGGACACCCTGAGCAAAAAGAAAAATGCACTCTTCCGCATCGGGGCAACAGCCGAGTATTCAGCTGCCCTCAATGCCGACCGGGTAACCCTTTTCACCAACAACCTGGTGCAGGATACCCTCAAGGCTTTTGAAGAAGGGACTGTAAATATTCCGGCTAAATTTGGCGCAGGTATTTCCTTCTACCGTCCGGGCTTCTGGTCTGTATCGGCAGATATTACCTATCGCAACTGGGCCGGATTTACCTACTTTTCAGACGATGTTTCTCTGGGCAAAGAAATCCGGATTTCGGCCGGAGCGGAGATCACTCCAAACCCCGATGCCGATAACTACGGCAAACGCATCAACTACCGTTTCGGAGGCTACCTCAAGCAGGGATATATTACCTACGGCGACCAGTTGGTCAATGACTATGGGGTTACGCTGGGCGTTGGATTTCCCGGCGCACGCAAAGGGACCAACCGTTTCAGTTTTTACCGCCTCTATTCCCGCCTGAACCTGGCTGCGGAAGTGGGTCGTCGGGGCAGCCTCAATGCCGGGCAGCCGCTCGAAGAATATTATGCCTCCCTCCGCCTGGGCTTTAGCATCAACGACCGCTGGTTTGTGAAGCGGGTAGTGGATTAATGGGAATGAAACTCCTCACGCCTGCTTCCTGGAAAGACTATGAGTTGCTCGATTCGGGCGACATGGAGAAACTTGAGCGTTTTGGCGAATACATCCTCCGGCGGCCTGAGCCTCAGGCCGTCTGGAGCAAACTCCTGCCGGAGGCCGAGTGGGAAAAACAGACCCATGCGCGTTTTATTCAGGAGGGCAGCCATTCCGGTAGCTGGCAAAAAAGCCGCCCTATGCCCGACCAGTGGCAGGTGGGCTACTCCTACGGAGAGATGAAACTGCGGTTTCGCCTGGGGCTGACAGGCTTTAAGCACGTGGGCCTTTTCCCGGAGCAGGCCGCCAACTGGGAGTTTATCTACGATTCGGCATCATCGCTCAAGGGGGCCAAAGTGCTCAACCTCTTTGCCTATACCGGCGGGGCCTCGCTGGCTGCCCGTGCTGCCGGAGCCGACGTTATCCATTGCGATTCGATCAAAGCCGTGCTTTCCTGGGCGGGTACCAACATGGAAATCAGCGGGTTAAAGGACATTCGCTGGCTGCTCGAAGATGCGTTTAAGTTTGTGCAGCGCGAAGCGCGGCGGGGCAATCTCTACCAGGGCATCATCCTCGATCCACCCTCCTGGGGCCATGGACCCAAGGGCGAAAAGTGGAAACTCGAAGACATGGTAAATGACCTGACGGTTCAGATCGCTGCCATCCTCGATCCGGGGCACGCTTTTCTGGTGTACAACAGTTATTCGCTGGGATTTTCCTCTCTGGTGCTCGAAAACCTCGTCCGAACCCATTTTCCTGCCGTTACGCCGGAGTATGGGGAGCTGTATCTGGCCGAAAAGTCCGGAAGACGCCTCCCTGCCGGGGTTTTTTCCCGCTTTTTGCGTTAAATGTGGTGTTTTTCGCGCAAAAAAGCCAGGAAGTTCCGGTTGCTGCGCTCCAGAATCTGATATACCTCCTCAAAATCCTCCTGATCTCCCATATAGGGGTCGGGTACGTCGGCTTCGGGAGCCTGCGGGTCAAAATGCCGCATCATAATCATCTCTGAGAGAATATTCTGCCCCACAGCCCGGAGGTCCTGGTAGTTGCTCCGGTCCATCGGGATGATATAATCAAAGTCCTGAAAGTCCTCACTGCGCACCTTTCGCGCCCGTGACACCAGTTCGACCCCATGCGACTGCGCCGTGGCGCGCATGCGGCGGTCGGCTTTTTCGCCTTCGTGCCAGCCGCCGGTTCCGGCAGAGTCCACCCTAAAATGACCTGCGATACCCGCTTCCGCAGCGAGGTGCAGAAACATGCCTTCCGCCATCGGAGAACGGCAGATATTACCGAGACAGACAAACAGAATGCGAATCATTGGCAGGATTTTCAGGTCAAAAATGGCACATTTCCGCATCCTGAACAAAACCTGAGGGCACAGGCAGGCGTAATACCTCAAAAAAATATTCTTGCTATGACAAATGCCCCTGTAAAACAAGCAGCATCCTACGCCCTCGTATCGCTGGTGGTAAGCGTGCTTACGCTGGCTGTCTATCATTTCTCCGGAATGGCCGTACGTACTGTCAGGGTCGAAAGTGACAACGAAGCTACTCCGGTGCTTCATATGGCGAGTGAAACGGGAACCATGACTCCTCCCGAAGGTGCGCCCTCCGATTTTTTTAAAGCTTCCGACGCTTCGATGCCTGCGGTTGTTCACATCAAATCGCTGCGTACGGTATCGCAAACGATGTACAGCCCTTTTTATGAATTATTTGGCATCAAACCCCAGCAGCAAAACTCCCGCCAGGCCACTTCCAGCGGCTCCGGAGTTATCCTCAGCCCGGAGGGATATATCGTGACAAATAACCACGTGATCGAGCAGGCCGATGAATTAGATGTGGTGCTCTACGACAACCGCAGCTACAAAGCCCAGGTTATTGGCCGGGACCCCTCGACCGATCTGGCCCTCATTAAAATAGAAGCCAAAAACCTCCCCTATATCGAGCTTGCCAACTCGGACCAGGTGCGTGTGGGTGAGTGGGTACTGGCGGTGGGTAATCCCTTCCGTCTGGCCTCTACCGCAACAGCCGGGATCGTGAGCGCCATTGGCCGCGACCTCGAAATCATCAAAGACCAGATGGCTATCGAGTCATTTATCCAGACAGATGCGGCTGTAAACCCCGGAAACAGTGGCGGCGCGCTCGTAAATCTGGAAGGCAAACTGATCGGAATAAATACCGCAATTGCCTCCCCAACAGGCGCTTATGCCGGATATGCTTTCGCAGTGCCCGCCAATATTGTCGCTAAAATTGTCTCCGACCTCAAGACCTACGGCGCTGTGCAGCGCGGATTTATAGGGGTACGCACTGTCAAAGACCTCAACAGCGACATTGCCGAGCAGC
>RDXT01000746.1 GCA_004292985.1 Bacteroidota bacterium | reverse complement strand
GTCCGCCGCGCCGGATTTATTCAGCATGTCACGGAGATCGGCTATATGCCGCCCTGGAAGGCCAATCCTGCCTATCGGTCCTTTGCCAATGAGCGTTTACTGCCTCAGGATCAGATAGATATGATCCGCGCCTGGGTAGAAGCGGGTACTCCCGAAGGAGAAAAAACAGCGCTGCCCTCCTCGCCTCAGACCGCCCTGAACGCTCCGGCCAAAGCGCCCGATCTGGTTCTTTCGATGAAGCCCTACGTCATCCCTGGCAACAACCAGGAGACCTATATCTGCTACAAAATCCCCTACGAAATCGCGCGCGATACCTTCGTAAAGGCCATCGAGTTTGTGGCCGGACATAAAAAACTGGTGCACCACGCCAGCTACCAGGTGCTGGCGGTTTCGCCTGAGGCAGACATATACAGCGGCCCCGATTATTTTGTATTTGACGGCGAAGCCCGCGTGGACGATGCGCACGACTACAGCTACCTGGAATTGTATGACGCGGCGGGCACAGCTCCGGTGGAGACCTTTCACAGCGGCTGGCTGCCGGGTGTTTCGATGCAGGTGTTTCCGGAGGGAAGCGGTTTTTTTCTTCCGAAAAAAGGGGTGCTGCTGATCCGGAATCTGCATTATGCGCCTACGCCTATCGAGCAGGAGGACCAGTCTTCGCTGCGGTTGTATTTCGCGGACAAAAGTATCGAGCGGACCGTGGGCTTTGCTGCCTTTTCGCCCCGTAAGACCCAGCCCGGCGACTGGATTATCCCGGCGGATACGGTAATGCAGTTTCACATCAATGTAAAAATCCACAATGACCTGTCGCTCATTAGCATCAATCCGCACATGCACCGTATCGGCAGTTATATAAAGGTGTATGCGATTTTGCCGGACAAAGACACCCTTCCCTTAGTTGAGGTGCCGAAATGGGACTTCGAGTGGCAGGAGTTTTACCGCTTTAAGACCCTGATAAAAATCCCTGCGGGCAGCGTGATCCGCGCTGAGGCCCGCTACGACAATACCGCCAACAACTACGACAACCCCTTTTCACCACCCCGGGATGTGTTTTTTGAGCAGGGAATGAATGACAAAGACGAAATGATGCGGCTGGTGATTCAGTATGTGCCCTATCGGGAGGGGGATGAGGGGATTGGGCAGGAGTAGATGATTTCAGCCTGTGCCTTCGTTCTTACTCTATGAAAGAGCCGCTAATCCGATACATAGAGCAATTTGTCACGCTGCAGCCGGACGAGTGGAACCTGCTCTGGCAGCGGATAGAAATACGGCGTTTCGCCAAAGACGAGGTGCTGCATCCGCTGGGGAAGGTCTGCAATGAGATATTTTTTATCCGGAAAGGCGTGGTCCGGCACCTGCACCGGTTTGAAGGTAAAGAAGGTATTGCCTGGTTTACGGTCGAAGGTGAACTGGCTACCGACATTCACAGCTTCCTTTCGCGGGAGCCGGGGGTGCAGAGCCTGATCGCCTCGACCGATACGGAGGGGTTTTCGCTTTCGTATGGCCACCTTCAGGAGCT
>RDXT01000305.1 GCA_004292985.1 Bacteroidota bacterium | reverse complement strand
ACACCGACGGCTCGCTGGATACAACGTTTAATCCCGCAACGGATGGTTATTACAACATCTACTCCATCGCCATACAGCCAGACGGAAAAATAGTATGGGCAGGAACAAGCGAAACGTATTATTCTTCCTCTTCCGGAATGATTGGCCGGCTGAATGCGGATGGCTCATCCGATAACACTTTTTACGCTGGAAGTGGGTTTAAAATTTATGAAGGCCCGTATTCACCCTCGTTGGCTGACGTTAGATCTGTCGCTCTTCAGCCGGATGGAAAAATCATTGTAGTGGGGAAATTTAATAGCGCTGATACATTATTTGGACGATTCGGTATTGCCCGTATAAATGCCAACGGTTCGCCGGATGCCACGTTTAATGCGGGAACAACATTTTTTTCTTATGCCAACGCTGTCACCGTCCAGCCGGACGGAAAAATCCTCGTAGCCGGATATTTAATCTTCAATGGGACGACCTCGCGGGACTTCGTCCGGCTGAATGCCAATGGCTCTCTTGATACCGCTTTTGTTGCTGCTATTAGTGGTGCCGCTTTCATAGCCCTTCAGCCGGACAGAAAAATTTTGGTAGGGGGAGGCCCCAGCGGCATCTCACGCCTGAATGCCTATGGCTCACGCGACACTACTTTTAATCCGGGAACAGGATTTGCCGGTTCTGTCACTTCCCTTGCCCTCCAGCCGGACGGGAAAATCGTGGTAGGAGGAGCTTTTACCAATTTCAATGGGATCGGACGCAACCGGATCGCCCGCTTACTCGGAGGGGGAGGCAGGGGTATCGGGGATACTACATTTGGCACTTCGGTACGCGTCTATCCCAATCCCGCTGAGGACCATGTATGGATCGAACTTGGGGAAGAGTATCCCGGTGTGCAGGTAACTGTACGGAATCTGTCAGGTCAGTTGCTGCTCACCCGGCAGGTCGGTACCGCCTATACGGTGGAACTGGGCCTCGGTGACCTGCCGGGCGGGATGTACCTGCTCGATGTATCAACCCTCACGGGCGAGCAAACTGTGCTGAAGATCGTGAAATATTAACTATACGGTTCAGCTCCCAAAGCCTTTCCCCACCTTCCGCTCCCGCATTCGCTCCGCGATTTCATCGAGCACGCTGGGGTCTTCGATGGTGGAGGGCAGGGTAAATGCTTTGCCATCGGCCATCATGCGGAGGGTTTTGCGGAGGATTTTGCCGGAGCGGGTTTTAGGTAAACGCTTCACTATCAGGGCCTCCCGGAAGCAGGCCAGCGCGCCGATGCCGTGACGCACCAGAGCTACCAGTTCGGCCTCCAGGTCCGCCTCTGCGATGTGGATGCCCTCTTTGAGCACCACCAGGCCCAGCGGCACCTGTCCCCGTAGTGCCTCTTCGATGCCGATCACGGCACACTCCGCTACGGAGGGATGCGCGGCAAGCACCTCTTCCATCTCCGCCGTAGAGAGGCGGTGCCCGGCGACATTGATCACGTCGTCTATGCGGCCCGTGATAAACAGGTAGCCATCCGCATCGCGGTAGCCGCCGTCTCCGGCCAGGTAATAGCCCGGAAAGCGGGAGAGATAGGCTTCGATAAAGCCTTCGTCGTTTTTCCAGAGGGTCGGCAGGCTGCCAGGGGGCAGTGGCAGGCGGATCACCACTGCGCCTTCTTCCATAACGGCACTTTCGCTGCCGTCGGGTTCGAGAAGCCGCACATCGAAGCCGCAGACGGGTTTGCCCGCCGAGCCGGGTTTGATGGGAAAGAGGCCATAGCCCGCCATGTTGGCCAGCATCGGCCAGCCGGATTCTGTCTGCCACCAGTGGTCAATAACGGGGATGCCGAGGAGTCGAGTGGCCCACTCCCAGGTGGCTACGTCGCAGCGTTCGCCTGCCACAAAGAGGTGGCGCAGCGAAGGGGTAGGGTGGAGGCGCTTGAAGAGGCCCTCGGGGTCCTCTTTTTTGATGGCGCGGAGGGCCGTCGGAGCGACAAAAAAGACATTCACGCGGTGCTCTGCGATTACCCGCCAGAAGGCACCGGGATCCGGGGTGCGGATGGGCTTGCCTTCATACAAAAGGGTGGTGCAGCCATGTATCAGCGGTCCATAGGCAATATAAGAGTGCCCCACCACCCAGCCTACATCGGAGGCGGCCCAGAATACATCACCCGGATCGGCCCCATATACGTGCTTCATGCTGTATTGGAGTGCGACCGCATGCCCGCCGTGATCGCGCACGATTCCTTTGGGCTTACCGGTGGTACCGGAGGTGTACAATATATATAAGGGGTCGGTGGCATCCACCGGAACGCAGTCCACAGGCAAGGCCCTGGCTGTCAGGGTATCCCAGTCGTGGTCGCGGTCGGGCTGGAGACGGCTTTTCACCATGTCGCGCTCATAGACCACGCAGGCCGCAGGGGGATAATGGGTTTCCCGGAGCGCTTCTTCGATGATGGGCTGGTATTCAATGATGCGGCTGAATTCGATTCCGCAGGTAGCTGTGAGCAGGACGCGGGGGCGCGCATCGTCTATGCGGATGGCCAGTTCATGGGCTGAGAAGCCCCCGAAGACCACCGAGTGCACCACGCCAATGCGCGCGCAGGCGAGCATCGCAATTACTGCCTGCGGGATCATGGGCATATAGATAATGGCGGTATCCCCTTTTGTCAGACCCAGTTCCTGTAAGGCTCCGGCAAAGCGGGCGCATTCGTTGCGAAGCTCCCGGTAGGTGTATGTCTTTTGGGTGCCGGTAACGGGCGAGTCGTAGATCAGCGCCGTTTGCTCTGCGCGGCCGTTTTCTACCTGATGGTCCAGGGCCAGCCAGGCGGTATTGAGTTTGCCGCCTTCAAACCAGCGGTAGAGGCCGTTTTCCTGGCGGCTGAGGCCCTGGCCGGGAAATTCGAACCAGGCGAGCTTGCGGGCCTCTGCCAGCCAGAAGGCTTCCGGATCATTGATGCTCTGCGGGTAGTCCTGCTGATAGTCCATAAGAGAGGTGTAAACGGTGAATAGGGTCCTTTCAGGCAGTAGGGGGTGCCCCAATATAGGAATTTTTTCCACATACATATATATATCTATATTTTTTTCGAAGCAAAATGGCCTCAGGGATGTGTTTTTGAGGGATGTGCACATTTTTTCATTAAACATATAGATATTTAGATAAATAGTGTTGTAAATATTTAGATAAGTACGTAGCTTGGTCTTATGAATGCGGGAAAGCACTCTGCATGTATGCTGTTTCTCATTACTTAACGCTTCAGCCTTATGTCATCAAGCACTATTACTACTTCAAAAGACAAAGGGTCCCAGAGCATCTGGCAGGTAATCTCTGCCTCATCGGTGGGTACGCTGATCGAGTGGTACGACTTTTACATTTTTGGTAGTCTCGCCACGATCATTTCCAAACAATTTTTTCCGGAAGACCAGGGTACGGCGGCTTTGCTGTCCACGCTGGCGATTTTTGCGGCGGGTTTTATCGTGCGTCCCTTTGGTGCGCTGGTATTTGGCCGTCTGGGGGATCTCATTGGCCGGAAGTACACCTTTTTGCTGACGCTGGTGCTGATGGGGGGCTCTACCTTCCTCATTGGTCTGGTTCCCGGTTACAAGGTGATCGGTATTGCGGCGCCGCTGCTGGTCTTGCTGCTGCGCCTGATCCAGGGTCTTGCCCTCGGGGGTGAGTATGGTGGGGCTGCGACCTATGTGGCCGAGCATTCGCCCGCCAAAAAACGCGGATTTTTCACCTCATGGATCCAGACAACTGCTACACTGGGTCTGTTTCTTTCGCTGGGGGTGATTCTGACGACCCGCAACACGCTGGGAGTTGAAATTTTCAGCGACTGGGGCTGGCGGATTCCCTTCATCGTCTCGATTTTGCTGGTGATTGTTTCGATCTACATTCGTCTGCGAATGAAGGAGTCGCCGCTGTTCAGCAAGCTGAAAGACGAAGGTAAGGTCTCCGTTAACCCGCTGAAAGAGAGTTTTGGCCACAAAGCCAACCTGAAAATGGTACTGCTGGCGCTCTTTGGCGCGGTGATGGGCCAGGGTGTGGTGTGGTACACAGGCCAGTTTTATGCGCAGTCTTTTATTGAAAACGTGTGTAAACTCGACTTCGAGCAGTCGCGTACGCTGATTATCTGGGCGATTTTGTTTGCTACGCCTTTCTTTATCGTATTTGGCAGTCTTTCTGACCGGATCGGTCGCAAATGGATCATGCTGGTGGGTATGCTGCTCGGCATCCTGAGCTATCGTCCGATTTACCAGAAGTTTCTGGACATGACCAGCCCCAAGGCCCGTACGGAGGCCAGCCGCGGCGAGTCTGTGGTGAAAGAAACGCCGGTCGCTAACAGCACAGACCTCACCCGTGTAACGACAACTCCGGTCAGCTATACGGATGGCTCTGTATTTAAGGAGGTGAAAACGGAAGTGGTCTCTGCTGATCCTGCCAAAGCGAAGATAACCACGGCTTTTATTGACAAAAAAGTCGGCGGCAATACCTTCTGGACAATGGTCTTCCTGGTATTTATCCAGATTTTGTATGTAACGATGGTCTATGGCCCGATTGCAGCTTTTCTGGTGGAGATGTTTCCTACAAAAATCCGCTACACCTCCATGTCCCTGCCTTACCACATCGGCAACGGTGTATTTGGCGGCCTGGTGCCTTTCCTCAGTACGCTGATTATCGAATATACCAAAACGCCTGAAAACCCCGCAGGGGATCCGCTGGCAGGCCTCTGGTATCCGATCGGTGTGGCTGCAGTATGTCTCGTTATCGGATCGGTGTATCTGACCAACAAACTTGACGAAAATGTCATGGATTAAGGCCCTGCTGCCTGATTCTTAACCCTTAATGAATTTCACAATGAACCAGATAAAGCGACTTCTCGGAATCATATGGATTGTTCTCGGCCCGGCTGCGATTGCCTTTATGTTCATGCAGGCGGCCCAGAAAATCACTGCCGCCGCACCTGCTGCCAAAGCGAACATTATCCTTCAGTGGGGGATCATCATTACGATCTTCGTCCCCATTGCGATTGGCCTGGTGATCTTCGGGTATTATGCCTTTAAGGGCGAATACGACCATCTGCCGGAGTCCTCACTCGAACTCTGATACGTCCCCCGCTGGGAGGCCCGGATAGGCCGGGTCTCCCGCTTCTTTCCCTTTGTTGAAGTCAGCACTACATTCCGGCAGCGCCGGCAGGATAAACACATGCCGTTTTTAAAGATCAGATCAGAGGTTAACTGCTTATTTATCAGGACTTAACGCTACTTACAATGAACGCTTTTTTTCTACGTACCCTCACAGCCATTTTTCTGTTTAGCCTCGTGCTGAATGTGGCTCAGGGCCAGGGATCGTCCGAATATAAGTCTGGACTGAAGGTCAATCTCAATGAAGACGGCAGCCGCTATGTGCGCTTTATTATCTGGAACCAGATGTGGGCGCGCTATATTCAAAATAACCCCGGTACAGCCGACATCAACGGCGCTCAGGCCAATAGCACGTTTGACATCGGTATCCGCCGTGCCCGTATTCTGGCCTATGCCCAGATCAGCCCGCGCTACCTGGTGCTGACGCATATCGGTATCAACAACCAGACCTTTGCCAATGGCGGTGCGCCCGGTGGCGGTCTTTCGGGAAATGCAGGCGGCATCGGCGTAACAGGCTCAGTCACAGGGACTGCCAATGACAGCACAGGGGCGGTAACCGGTTCGCTCAGCGGCGCTTCTGCCAATGGCGCTTCTGCCAAAAAACCGCAGCTCTTTTTCCATGACTTCTGGAATGAGTTTCTGGTCGCCAAAGGCAAAAAGGCTAACCTCTCGCTCGGTTTCGGGCTGCACTACTGGTATGCGGTTTCCCGCCTGTCGAGTGCCAGTACCCTCAATTTCCTGATGGTGGACGCGCCCATTTTTAACTGGTTTAATATCGAACTCACCGACCAGTTTGCCCGCCAGTTCGGGGTCTATGCCAAGGGTAAACTCGGCAAACTCGACTACCGTTTTCACGTAAATAAA
>RDXT01000745.1 GCA_004292985.1 Bacteroidota bacterium | reverse complement strand
TAGGTGCGGGGAACATTCCCGGCGACAAAGGGCACTCCGGCACTGCGGCACAGCTCCACCACCGGGCGGTAGTCTGTGGCGTAATTGTTCCAGAGTTTGTTGGCGCTTTCAAAGGCTTTTCTGTCTATGGCTCCGCTCAGGTACTCATCGAGCGAGGCCTGCTGGTCGCTTTCGATCATTTCAGCGCCGACCACCAGCCCTGTGCTGCCCCTGCGGGCGATGAGGTCATTGCACAGCTCCAGTTGCAGCCAGTGCGCGATGGGATTGTTATGCAGTTCGCCGAAGCAGATCACGTCTGCGTCTGCGAGGCCGGCCTCCATGCGGCCATAATTCACGGCCTTTCCAGCGCTGGTAAAAATCCGGTAGGCAGGCTTATCCTGTGCGTGCATCATGCCCGAAATCAGTATCAATAGCCAGAAGGCTCTGTGTAAATAGTTCATACGAGTCTTGTTCTGCGCGGTCTCTCACAAATTAAGGCGAATTCCTTGATACATCTGGTAAAAAAAGAAAGCCCGGCATTGGCCAGGCTATTTAAACTATATTTTTGGGAAAAAGCATCTCAATCCGGGATGCGTACTTCCTTTACCTGATAATAAAATCCGTCGCTCACTTCGAAAAAATAAGTTCCGGCTCCAATGTTGCGAATGGTGAAAATCACCTGGTCTGCATCCGCGTCGGGGTCCTGGTCTTCCTGCAGCAGCAGGCGGCCGTTATTGTCCACAAGCCGGATGACAGAGCTTTCCGGCTGAAAAGAGGTCAGTTCTACGTGGAGTTCCTCCTCCTCGCAGCTTTGCGGCACTCCGTTTTCGGGATAGACCACAAAGCCTATCGGGGCATGTATATCGTTCGAAGCGTTACGGGAGAGCCGTTTTTTTTCTACTTGAATCATACAGGTATTTCTAAGCAGGTTATCGCTGGTAAGTTCTGCGATTCCCTGTAGAGAATATGCAAAATGTGCGCCAATTGTCAATAGTGGCCGCTGGACCGCGCCTACAACCGCCTTACCTTCAGCATACCACAGTTTTTAAGGGTGGAGCGTAGCAGCAGGCTTTGCTTCCGGTAGCCGTCGTCAATCAGGATGGCGGCGGTGTTCGGGGGCGTGCCTCCGAGGTTTAATGCATAGAGAATGATGTAGTTATCCCCCTGCTTAAAGGTCTGCTCGATCACGAGTCTTTCGCTTTTGAGGCGGTAGTTTTCGAGCAGCCACTGGCCGTTGAGGTTGATCGAAACAGTATCACCGTCTTCGGCGGCGTGGTCCCAGATGTAGAGGGTGGCCGTTTCGCCCTGGATAAATATTTCTTCCTGGGTCTTGATGCGGCGGTTGCGGATGCGCTGGGGCTGGCCGTCGCTGCTGACGCGCAGATCGCTTTCCACAGGTTTGGGGGCAGGGGTTTTGACTACCGCAGGAGGATCAGGGCGAACAGGCGTCGGATGGGTAGCCAGGGCCACCGGCGGCTCCGACATCGGATCTTTCTCACAATCAACCACTTGCTGAGGATCGGACACGCGCTCGCAGCCGCC
>RDXT01000744.1 GCA_004292985.1 Bacteroidota bacterium | reverse complement strand
AGCATTTATCCCAACCCAACCGACGGTCTCTTCTCCCTGCTGGGCGAAGACATGCATGCTGAGAACCTGAGCATTCAGGTGACCGATGCCCGCGGAAGAGTGGTGTATGAGCGCACAGAGGAAAATGTGTTTGGCGCTTACCGCCATGAGATGAATCTGAGCGAAGCCGCCGAAGGTGTATATAACGTCCGCGTGAGCGATGGCGTGAATACGACCTACAAGCGTGTGATCCGCCGCTGACTCTGAGCGTATATTGAATTGAGAAGCCGGGGCAGGAAACTGTCCCGGCTTTTTCGTTTTTATTCAACCCAGGCCTGCATTTCTTCAACTGGACAGGCAATACGGTCCTTTCAGTTTTTCGTGATGCCATTCGCCTGAAAATCACCTATCTTTGCGCCCAAACGAAACTGATCATTTATGAGCCTGGTAGTAGTAGGATCTATGGCATTTGACGCCATCGAAACGCCTTTTGGCAAAACGGACAAAATTCTCGGTGGCGCAGCCACATACATTTCACTTGCCTGCTCTTATTTCACCCGCCCGGTTAAAGCCATTTCGGTGGTGGGTTACGACTTTCTGGAGGGCGACATGGATATGCTGCGCTCTCACGGGGTGGACCTCGAAGGGGTACAGGTGCGCCAGGATGAGAAATCCTTTTTCTGGAGCGGCCGCTACCATACCGACATGAACAGCCGCGATACCCTGGTAACCGAGCTGAATGTGCTGGGTGATTTTGATCCGAAAGTACCTGCCAGCTATCAGGACTGCGAGTTTCTGATGCTGGGCAACCTCGCTCCCGATGTGCAGCGTCTGGTGATCGAGCGTCTGGAGCGCCGTCCGAAACTGATCGTGATGGATACGATGAATTTCTGGATGAATGTGGCCTTAGACAGCCTCCATCAGACCCTGAAACTGATCGATGTGCTCGTGGTCAATGACGAAGAAGCCCGCCAGCTCTCCGGAGAATATTCTCTGCTGCGTGCTGCCGCCAAAATCCAGAGCTTCGGCCCGAAATATGTGGTGATTAAAAAAGGAGAACATGGCGCGCTGCTCTTTGGCGAAGGTCAGGTGTTCTCTGCGCCCGGTCTGCCCCTCGAAGAAGTATTCGACCCTACGGGTGCCGGAGATACCTTTGCCGGTGGATTTATCGGCTATCTGGCCAAATCGGGCGAAGTGAGCTTCGAAAATATGCGCCGTGCCGTGGTATATGGCAGCGCCCTGGCAAGCTTCTGCGTAGAAAAATTTGGCCCGGAGCAGATCATTGCCCTCACACACGAGATGGTAGATGCCCGCGTGCAGAAATTTGTACATCTGGCCAATTTTAACCTGATGCCACAATCTGTGCAGGACGCCATTGACCAGAGCGCCTGAGCATTGATATACAAGATGTTATGACGGAATCCGAAGCTCCGGCGGAGCTGAGACCGATCGCCGTTTTTGATTTTGACGGAACGCTCACACGCGGCGACAGCATGTGGGCGTTCCTTCGTTTTGTCTCCGGACTACCGCGCCTGGCGCTGGG
>RDXT01000743.1 GCA_004292985.1 Bacteroidota bacterium | reverse complement strand
CCTCAGATGAGCAGCACCGACGCTGCACTGAGTACCTTTATGCAGCAAAACAATGTGCCCGGAGGTACCTTTGCCTATGCCCGCAACGGAAAACTGGTCTATGCCCGCAGCTTCGGCACGATGGGCGCAGCAGGTAGCGAAAGTGCCCAGCCCTACCACATGTACCGCATTGCCAGCGTTTCGAAGCCTATCACTTCCATCGCCATTATGAAACTGGTGCAGGATGGGCTGCTGTCTCTTTCCGAAAAAGCATTTGGTCCGACGGGCATTCTGAACCAGGCCTATTACGGTACGCCTGTAGATAACCGGGTAAACAACATCACGGTGCAGCAACTGCTGGAGCATACCGGCGGCTGGAACCGCAACGTGAGCGGCGACCCGATGTTTCAGCCCATTGCCATCGCCAATGCCCTCGGTATCCCGGCTCCGGCACCCGATTCGGCCATTATTAAGTACATGCTCACCCAAAACCTCAATTTTACCCCCGGCACACAGTCTCAGTACTCCAACTTCGGATACAATATTCTGGGCCGGATCATTGAGAAAAAAACCGGGATGGAGTATGAGACCTATGTAAAAACGGCGATTCTGGAGCCGCTGGGCATCTACGACATGCACATCGGCAAAAACCTGCTGGAGGATAAATTTGAGCGCGAGGGCGAATATGTGGACTATCCCGGCGCACCGCTGGCCAACTCCTGCTACGCAGACGGACAGCTTGTGCCCTGGCCCTATGGCGGATTTAATGTGGAGGCGATGGACGCTCACGGTGCCTGGATCGCTACCGCCCGCGACCTTGTGCGTCTGCTGGTGGCTGTGGATGGATTTTCGACCAAACCCGACATCCTCAATTCTGCCACGATCCAGACGATGGTAACTCCCTCATCCTTAGATCAATACTATGCCAAAGGCTGGTCTGTGAACCCCTTTAACAACTGGTGGCACCTCGGCAGCCTTCCCGGCACGACCAGCCTCTGGGTGCGCACCTCCGGCGGCATGACCTGGGCAGCCATCCTCAATACCCGCCCCGGCTCCGGCGACCTCGGCGGCCCGCTCGACAATGTGATGTGGAATGCTATTTCGGGCGTTAGCCAATGGCCGGCCCATGATTTGTTCAGTTCGCCGCTGCAAGGCCCCGATAACCTGAACTTTTTTGATGTGCACGACACCTCTGCTGTGGTGGTCTTTACGCCGGGCGACGGAGCTAACCGTCTGGTGATCGCCCGCGAAGGCGCACCCGTAAACCGCTTCCCCCTCGACGGGCAGGAATACACGGCCAGCAATGTGTTTGGCAGCGGTCAGAACCTCGGCGATGGGAATTTTGTGCTCTACAACGGCCCCGCAACCACCTTCCCTCTGGTGAACCTGCAACCCGGTACCAGCTACCATCTGCGCGTATTTGACTACAACAAAAACACTACCACCGGCAACAACAGCCTCTATCTGCTGGGACGCAGCGCCATCGGCAACTTCAAAACACTGGGGGCCAGCGCCATCGGGGAGACAGACTTTCAGCAATTAAA
>RDXT01000742.1 GCA_004292985.1 Bacteroidota bacterium | reverse complement strand
CCCAGGGTCTCGATAAAAATGAGGTCGTTTCGCAGTTCGATCTCGGTTTCGGCAAATTCTGCAATGGCAAAACAGGCAATCGGCGCGTCGCGGTTAGAGACAGGCACCACATACTGCACGCCATATCTTCCCAAAGCCGGGTGCAGAGAGGCACTGATGGCCGTCGTGTAATGAAATTCGAGCAGTTCGGCGAAGGCATCTTCGGGCAGGGGCGGGAATCCCGTGCGCATACCTTCCTTCCATACATGGTTCAGCTCGTAGTAAAAGACCATTTTCCGCACGCCGAGCTGCGCCCGCAACAGATTGCGGGTAATGAGGCATAACTGACTGATTTCCAGACCCGCCTGGTTGATCGTGCGAAGCAGATCCAGCAAAGCGTCTGCCTCCAGGCGCTTCAGCTCCAGGAGTTTTTCCGGGTCGGTTGTATGATAGGCATTCGCCATTACGTTACCTCCAGCGCGTCGCGCAGGCCGATTCCGATCAGGTTGATGGACACGATCAGTAAGATCAGCGCCATGCCCGGGAAAAAGGCCAGCCATTTACCATTTTCGAGCACAATATAGGTATAACCTTCGTAAATCATTCGCCCCCAGGTTGGAATGGGAACTTCTACGCCTATACCGAGAAAACTAAGGCCTGATTCGACTAAAATGGCACTTCCAAAGTTGGCTACTGCTACAACGATAAGGGGTCCGGTAATATTGGGCAGGATGTGGCGGAAGAGAATGCGCATATGACCAAATCCGAGGGTACGCGCCGCCTCCGTAAACTGCCATTCCCGCAGGCTCAATATCTGCCCCCGTACCATACGCGCTACCTCGACCCACATGGAGATGCCAATGGCAACAAATAGCTGCCAGAAACCTTTGCCCAGGATAAAACTGATCACCAGGGCCAGCAGCAGGGTCGGCACAGACCAGATCACCGAAATGAGCCACATCAGCGCAGCGTCGAGCCGCCCTCCGAAATATCCGGCCAGGGCACCCACCACCACGCCGATGGCCACACTGAGCAGCATGGCCATCAGCCCCGTGAAGAGGCTCACGCGTGTCCCCAGCAGAATGCGGCTGAGCAAATCGCGGCCATAGGTGTCTGTACCCAGCCAGAAGCGGCGTTTTTGTACATATTTCCGTGTAAAAACGGCGGTTTCGGTCCCTTCGGGCAGCCCAAAAACGGCCAGCGAAAGGCTGTCTCTGACCCCCGCCCGCGTTACGAACACCACATAGGCCCCTCTCGGGTGAATGTCAGGCTCAACCGCCAGGGCCACAGGCTCGGCATCGGGGATTTTGCCTGCGATCCAGTCCCAGAAGCCTGCTGTCTCAGCTCCGCCCAGGGGTTTCATTAGTAGCAGGGCCTCGCTTCCCGGCGGCAGTTTGGCCAGTTCCAGGGCCTGCATATTGGCGTGGCGGGTATTGTCGGGTGCGATTACACAGGCAAAGAGCGAAACCAGCAGGCACAGCAGCACGTATCCCAGACCCAGCAGGGCAGGCAGGTTGCGGGCAAATGCACGCCAGGTACGCCGGGAA
>RDXT01000304.1 GCA_004292985.1 Bacteroidota bacterium | reverse complement strand
TGCTGGATGCGCATAAAAAGTGCCTCCTGGCCCGGAGAGAAGCTCATCTGCCGGAAACTGCCCATCACGAGCGCCACCTGAGGCAGTTTTTCAAAAAAACCTTCGACCCAGTTGCCTGAAAGGGTCAGGATACGCCCCGTGACATCCGGACTGTAGGCGAACCCATGCAGCACCGAAGGGGGAAAGTACATGATACAGGGCGCCTGTAAATGGAGCCCCGGCATAGGGCTTTCCATCCGGATTTCTCCGGTCTCCACGACAAAAACCTGGTACAAATGCCGGTGAAAATGGGGCTGGATCACCCATCCGAAGCCCTTGCTCCGGGTTTCGATCAGTTCCGAAAACAAATAGCTGCCCTGGTGCCGGTGGCTCAGGTCTCCATACAGTCCGTCAAATTGCGGCAGCACCTTCATACAGAGGTTCGATTTGTATCTGCAATATGCAAAATCGTCTCGATCTATGTGCGCGGGAACGCATAGATTTACATCTTACGAAAAGAACTCCTACGCCGATGAAATCTCTTCATATTCAAGGAACTACGCTGGGGCTGCTGATTACCCTGAGCCTGGTGGGACTTTCTTCCGGCACGATTTCCTGCCAGAGTCCCCGTGGCCCCGGACAACTGATTAGTATCCGCCCCTTTGCCAAAGACCTTGCCTATGCAGCGCAGTCCCCTGCCCAGAAGTTAGACGTGTATCTGCCCGAAACCGGAGAAGGGCCATTTCCAGTGATTGTGTCTATTCACGGAGGCGCTTTTCTCGGAGGCGACAAGGCAGATGGACAGCTGATTCCGATGCTCAAGGGTCTGGAGCGGGGCTATGCCGTCGTTTCAGTCAACTATCGCCTGAGCGGAGAGGCAAAATTTCCGGCGCAGATCCAGGACGTAAAAGCGGCAATCCGCTGGCTGCGCGCGCATGCGCAAGAATACAAACTCGACTCTGCGCGGATCGCTGTCTGGGGTGGCTCCGCAGGCGGACACCTTTCGGCGATGGCAGGCACCTCCGGCGGTGTGGCTGCGCTCGAAGACCTCAGCCAGGGAAATCCGGGCGTATCGAGCCGGGTGCAGGCGGTGGTGGACTGGTTTGGACCCATTGATTTTCTGCAAATGGACCCCCAGTTTGTCGAAAGCGGGAAAGGCAGGCCCGACCACAGCGAAGCCAGTTCCCCTGAATCCAAACTCCTCGGCGCGCAGATCACCTCCATTCCCGAAAAAGTGAAAGAGGCCAGTCCGGCCACCTACATTAGCTCCGATGACCCGCCCATTTTTATTCAACATGGTACCATAGACCGGCTGATCCCTACCGCACAATCCATCCTTTTTGCCGGACAACTGACCGAAGTGCTGGGCGCAGAAAAAGTAACGCTGTCCCTGCTCGAAGGTGCTGACCACGGAGGCCCGCAGTTTGATGCCGCCAGCAATGTGAAAATCGTTCTGGATTTTCTTGACGCACATCTGAAATGAGGTCGCAGCTTCAGTTAACGGCCGTTCTGATCTGTTTTCTGATGAACATGCTCGACGGCATGGACGTGATGATCATTTCCTATGCGGCCTCATCCATTGCCGCAGAGTGGTCTGTCAATGCTGTGAACCTGGGCGGCGTCTTCAGTGCGGGCCTGCTGGGCATGGCTGCCGGGGCGATGTTCCTGGCAGCCCGTGCCGACAAAATCGGCCGCAAAGCCCTGGTGTTTATCAGCGCCGCCTGGATGGGCATTTGCGTGCTGCTCACCGTCGCTGCAAGCTCGGTAGAAATGCTGGCCTGCATCCGTTTTTTGAGTGGCATCGGCATCGGTAGCATGCTGGCAAGTACCTCTACCCTCGCTTCGGAGTATTCGGAAGGGAGGTCCAAAAGCTTTTGGGTGAGTCTGGTCATGGCAGGCTATCCGATCGGGGCTGTATTGTCGGGGCTAATGGCCGCCTATGTCATTCCTGTATGGGGATGGAGGGCTGTATTTGCCGCTGCCAGTGGCCTTACCCTGATTACGCTGCCAGTTATTTACTACCTGCTGCCGGAATCCCTCGCTTTTTTGCTTCGCACCCAGCCGCCACATGCGCTTGCCCGTGCCAATGCACTGCTCTCCCGCATGAAAAAGCCGCCGCTCCCCCAGCTTCCTCCGCAGGAAGTGGTGGTAGTCCGCACCTCTGTTCGCCAGATCTTCAGTGCTCCGCGCAGGGTAGAGACCCTGCTGCTCTGGCTGGTGTTTTTTATGTCTTTTGCCACGCTGTATTTCCTCACAAGCTGGATTCCCAAACTGGCTTCCGAAGCGGGCCTCTCGGTCGAACTTTCGATTTATGCAGGTACTGTGTTTAACCTGGGCGCATTTGCCGGAATCCTGACCCAGGGCTATTTTTCCAGCAAACTGGGCCTGGAGCCGGTCCTCGCCTTTTTCTTTTTTCTCACCGCCTTTCTCATGCTCGTATTTGGCGGAATCAGCGATTCTATCTTGATTCTGGTTTTTTTGGGCCTGATCGGATTTGGCATACAAGGCGGATTTGTGGGACTCTATTCCGTGGCTGCGAGGCTCTATCCGACCGAAATCCGCAGCACAGGCATCGGATGGGCGATTGGCATCGGGCGGCTCGGCGCGATGGCCGGACCCCTGCTGGGCGGCCTGCTGGTGACGATGCAACTCTCTATGGCACAGCACTTTTATGTATTTGCGGCCCCTGCGCTGCTGGCGGGTGTTGCTGTGATCTGTATTTCCGGCACAAACCCCTCTTAACCCCTATGCAGGAACCTATCTGGGATATCGCCCATCTGGCACATGTGGAAATGTATAGTCCACGGCTGGAGGAAAGTGTGCAGTTTTTTACCCAAATCCTCGGTATGTCTGTGAGTGGACGGGCCGGGAAATCGGTATATCTGCGGGCCTACGACGACTATGAGCACCACACCCTGAAACTGACCGCGCATCCGCATCCGGGCATTGGTCATTATGCCTGGCGCATGCGGAGTCCACAGGCCCTGCAGCGGCGGGTAGCGGCCATCGAAGCGACAGGCCATGGCATCGGCTGGACAGAAGGTGACCTGGGGCACGGGCCTGCCTATGCATGTATTCATCCGGGAGGAGGGCACAGGGTTGAGCTGTATTTTGACAGCGACAAATATCAGCCCGGAGCAGCAGATGCTTCCGCCCTGAAAAACACCATCAGCCGATTTCCGGGCAGGGGGGCAAATGTGCGTCGCCTCGACCACCTCAATCTGCTGGCAAAAGACGTAAAAGCCTTTCGCGACTTTCAGCTCGGCACCCTGGGAGGTATCTTAACGGAGACCATTCTCTTTGAAAATGACAATCCGCAGGGGGTATGGTTCGCTGTAAATGCAAAATCCTATGACCTGGCGGTTACCTGCGACCATTTACAGATGGAAAACCGCCTTCACCATGTAACCTATGCCGTTAACAGCCGCGAAGAGGTGCTGCTGGCGGCAGATGTCTGCCTCGAAAATGGGATATTTATCGAAGCAGGTCCCCATAAACACGCTGTGCAGCAGACTTTCTTCCTGTATGTATATGAACCGGGCGGCAACCGCATCGAAATCGCCAATGCGACAGCCCGTCTGGTGCTCGATCCCGACTACAAAACCATTGTGTGGACCCGCGAAGACCGCGCCAAAGGACAGGCCTGGGGCCTCGAAACCGTGAGCAGTTTTCACACACGCGGCACCCCCATGCCCGAAGACCTCCCTTCGTAAACTTCTCATCCGAACCGCTGAGTTATGAAGAAAAAACTCCTTGTCGTAGGCGCTCATTCCGGAGATTTTGTCTGGCGGGCCGCCGGAACCCTGGCCAAGGCCCTCGAAGAAGGTGCAGAAACCCTCGTGGTCGCCATGTCCTACGGCGAGCGGGGTGAGTCGGGCGAACTCTGGAAAGAGGACCCGAAGCGCAGTGAAGAAAGCGTGAAAAAAATCCGCCACGAGCAGGCAAGCCGCGCCGCAGAAATCATCGGAACCCCCATCCGCTTTCTGGACTGGGGCGACTACCCCATGCTGCTCAGCGATGAGCGTGTGCGGCAGCTCACAGAACTGATCGGCGACTTTGAGCCAACGGTGATCCTTACCCACAGCGAAAAAGACCCATTTAACCCCGACCATCCGGTCGCTTTTCAAGCAGTTATGCGGGCGCGGCTCCTGGCCTCAGGCGCAGGCGTACCAAGTGCCTTTAAAAACATCGAGCCACCCGCCTGGTACTCCTTCGAACCCCATCAGCCGGAACTCTCCGCTTTTGTGCCCGATACCTTTATAGACATCAGTTCGGTGATGGATAAAAAGATCGCAGCCATGGCCTGTATGGGCGCGCAAAACTACCTCAAAGACTATTACACCGAACTCGCTTCGCGCCGCGCCAATCATGCCCGCCGCATTTCCGGACAAAAGCATATCCAGTACGCCGAAGCACACCAAAGCCAGGTGCCGAGGGTGGTAGCCAGTATTTTTTAAGGAGGTAAATAATTGATTATTAATATTTTGCATAAATGAACCTCAGCAAAGCCCTCAGCTCCTTTTCGGCAGCGACCCTGCACGAAGCCCTGGGAAAATACGGCAACCTGCCTTCGGGCATTAAGCCCATCAGTCCCACGATGAAAGTCTGCGGGCCTGCCTATACCGTTCAGAATATGCCCGGCGACAACACCCTGCTGCACCGCGCCTATGCCTATGCGCAGCCCGGCGATGTATTGGTCGTGGACTGCGGCGGCTACCACGAAGCGGGCTACTGGGGCGACCTGATGAGCCTGGGGGCGCAAAGCCGGGGTATCGCCGGACTGGTGATAGATGGCTGCGTGCGCGATGCCGACGATATCGAGGCGATGGGCTTTCCGGTCTTCAGCCGGGGCCTCTGCATCGCCGGAACGAGTAAATATGGCGGCGGTACCCTCAACGAACCCATTATTATCGGAGGCTGGTCCATCCGGCCCGGTGATTTTATCCTCGGCGACCGCGACGGCGTGGTGGTGATTCCGAAGGAAAGGGCCGAAGAAGCCATCGAAAAAGCCCGCGAGCGCGAAGCCAGAGAGGCCGGTGTGCGTCGCCAGATCCGCGAAGGAAAAACCTCCCTCCAGATCTACGGATGGGATGTGAAGTTTGGCTATTAACCTGAATGTCATGCACATAGCTGTTCTCGGACTCGGAGAAGCCGGTAGCCTCTTCGCCAATGGACTGGCCGAAAAAGGCATACAGGTGAGCGCCTGGGACCCTGATCCCCGCAGGCCGCTGCACCCTGCGGTTCACCTGGCGGAGAGCAATGCGGCTGCCGCCCGCGAAGCAGACCTGATATGGAGTGTCAATCTTTCTTCGGCTGCAATGGCTGTCGCAGAGGAAGTGCTTCCTGTGTTGGGTGCTGCGAAGGTCTATGCCGAAATGAACACCACTTCGCCGGAGAAAAAAAAGGCCATCTGCCATCTGCTGAAACCCTCGGGAGCCGCTTTTGTGGACCTGGCCATCATGGCCCCTGTGCCACCGCTCGGCATCCTTACCCCCTTTTGGGTATCGGGACCGGGTGCCCGCCACTTTGAGGAAATGCTCTCTCCATTGGGCCTGAATATCAGCTACATAGGCGAAGATGTGGCGGAAGCCTCGACCCGCAAGCTGCTGCGTTCCATTGTCTATAAAGGCGTGGCCGCTGTGATCTGCGAGGCCGTAGAGGCAGGCGAGGCCTTCGGCCTTCAATCCTATATCCGCGAGCAGATCCGCTCCATACTCGGCGGGGGCGACGAACTCACCGAACGTTTTCTCGAAGGCAGCCGCATCCATGCCCTGCGCCGCAGACAGGAGATGGAGGCCGTAGCCGAGATGCTCGAACAAAAAGGCGTGCAGCCCCTTGTTTCCCGTGCGGCGGCAGCCAATCTTGCAAAATTTCTCCCTAATCCCTGAGCGATGCAACAGGCCATTCCTTATATGCAATTCCGGGGCGGCAGTTCGAAAGGGCTGTTTTTTGAGGCCCGGCACCTGCCCGCAGACGAAACGCAGCTCAAAGCCCTCGTACTGGCAGCGATGGAGGGTCACGG
>RDXT01000741.1 GCA_004292985.1 Bacteroidota bacterium | reverse complement strand
GGCGCAGTTTGACCCCGGCATGGCCTCCAAAAACTGGAAACCTGACACTGGCGCTTTTATGCAGGACTTTGCACAGGCCGTGGAGGGCCTCAGCGAATGGAATACAGCCGCACTGATAGCCGCCAAAGACGCCTTTCTCGCCGAAAAACAGGCAGGTGCAGGTAAACTGATGGCTCCCTTGCGCCTCGCGCTCACAGGCATGCCCGGCGGTCCCGATACCTTTGAGATCGCTGCACTGATCGGAAAAGCAGAAAGTCTGGCAGCGATAAAAACTTTAGGTTAAGCTTGGTTTGATAAAATTCCCTTTCTATATTTGCAACCCATTAAAAGACGACAAGAAAGGGGGTAAACTCTATGATCATCATCCGACTGAAAGACGGTGAACCGCTCGACAAAGCGCTGAGACGCTACAAGAAGAAGTTCGAGAAGACTGGCGTTCTGAAAGAGGTACGTGGACGTATGTACTACAGAAAACCATCTGTTGAGCGCAAAGAGGTCATGAAGAAGGCGGTCGCCCGCCAACGTTACTTCGAAGCTGAAGAAGTCTGATCTGTTATCCCTTTGGATCACACATATAGATGAAAAGTCTTAAAAGTCCTCCACACGGGGGACTTTTTTCGTTTTGGGTTGGAATGATCTTCATTTCGCTTGGAAAATCTCCTCCAAATGTTATAACTTCCCAAAACGATGCTTCGAGAATCATTTGAACAATATCTGCGATATGAACGAAGGGTATCCGTCCATACGCTGACCGCCTACCTGGCGGATATTGATGAATTGGCATCTTGGATGGCCGCAGAGCAGGCCGGAGCGCTGTTTGATCCCGCAGGTGCCGGTGCGGTAACACATCGCCTGCTCCGCAACTGGATGTCCGCCCTGATGGAGCAGCCGCTCGATCCGAGAAGCGTTTCCCGGAAAGTATCCTCGGTCCGGGCCTATTTCCGCTATCTGCATGCCAAAGGGCCTCTGGACCACAACCCTACCCTGCGGCTCAAAGTACCCAGGGGCGAACAAAAACTCCCCTCCTTTCTCCGCGAAGAAGAAGCTGCCAACCTGCTCGAAGCGCTGGAGTTTCCTGCCACCTTCGAGGGCGAGCGCGACCGCTGTATGCTCGAAATATTGTACGGCTGCGGCCTGCGCAGGAGTGAGCTGATCAACCTTCAGCGAAAAAACGTACACCTTCCTACACGCACCCTCAAAGTGCTGGGCAAAGGCAATAAAGAGCGTATCGTTCCCTTTGGTCCGCATGTAGAGGCCGCAATCAAACGATATGAGCAAAGCATTGACGCTCAGGGTATTGCCAGAAGCCCTTTGTTATTTACCCTAAAAAACAGCAAAGCTCTGTATCCGGAGCTGGTATATCGCGTAGTAAACAGGTATATGGGTATGATCAGTTCCCTTTCGCAAAAGAGTCCGCACGTGCTGCGGCACAGCTACGCCACCCACCTGCTGGACCGGGGGGCCGACCTGAATGCCATCAAGGAACTGCTGGGCCACAGCAGCCTGGCTGCCACCCAGGTATATACCCACAACAGCATCAGCAAGTTAAAGTCTGTTTATCATAAGGCTCATCCGCGAGCCGGTACTTCTAATTCTGAATTGTCATGAAGATTACCATTCAATCTCTCCACTTCACCGCGTCCGAACACCTGAAGGCCTACATTCAGCGTAAATGTGAGAAACTGGACCGTTTTTTTGACCGGATTGTAGATGGCAGTGTGCTGCTGAAGGTGAGAAATGAACTCCCCGAATCCAGTAAGGAAGTGGAAATTTTGCTGAATGTCCC
>RDXT01000303.1 GCA_004292985.1 Bacteroidota bacterium | reverse complement strand
ATGTCTGGTCGCCTGTGCCGGACCACCGGACAGATCTGGTGCTGATCCTGGACGATATCGAAAAAAAGTACGTTTTGCCAGGGCTTTGAGGTCGCCGGGAGCTCTGCAAAACCGTATGTTTGCTCCGTTTACGGACTTTGGCTTTAAGAAACGAAAAATGACCTCCATTTAAGTCCCATATATGAGGGAAGTATCATAAAGTGTCGGCAAAATAGCTACTTTCGTATCCGAACGCCTTCACACCGATACGCAGGAAGACAATGATTACCCTTACAGAATGGTACGCGCAGCAGGAGAAGTGGCTCGACCAGGACCTGGTCCTGATGAGCTCTGATGCAGGCTGGAAAAAAAGAACACAAAAACACGGGATTAACATCTGGCAACGCTCCTTTCCGGATGACAAAAATGATCTCTTCCGCTGGCGGATTCCGGTAGTCGCAGCCGATTTCCGGGAGGTATTTGATGTGTTTGTGAACCAGATGCCTGAGTATCACCAGTATTGGACTGCTGAATACAGCGGTGGTTTTCGGGTGAAGGAAGTTGCCGAAAACGCGCAAATTATTTACCAGCAGTTTGATCCGAATATTCCGCTGATTTCAAAGCGTGACCTTCTCTACATACAGTGGTCCCGGCAAATAGATGAGCGTCGGATTCAGACCAGTTTTCGCTCCATTGTGCTGGACGATACGCCTGTGCCGAAGGGATTTGAGCGTATCGACTGGTGGGGCGGTCATTTGTTTGAAGCCAATCCCGACGGCAGCAGCCAGCTTGTGCTGATTGACCGCGAGAACCAGGGCGGGCGCTTCCCTTCCTGGATGATGAACCAGACCATGCCCACCTACCTGAGCCATCAGTTTCAAAGCATCATTGCCTTTTTTGAGAAGGGAGGCACCGCAGCGCATGAAAAGCTGCCCGATGCCCAAAACACAGCCCTGGGCCTCCGGCAGGCATGGCTTTCCTGAGCCGCTCGCTGCGGAATTTGAATTTTTCGAAATCCTGACATATATTGTTGCGTAACTCCGCAACATCTACCCCCTATGCAAATACTTCAATGGATAGCTGGCTTCGAAACCGGCATTAATTTCATGTGGAACCTCACCCTGGGGGCCATGGTACTCCTGTACATCCTGTGTAATGTGCTTCCAGACAGCCTTGTGGGTAAAATTTTGCCTCTGCACAATGTATTTAAGCCCCATACCAATATTGACCTCGATTTTCAATCTATCGGATACGCGCTCCTGCACACGACCTGGGCTACCCGTATCACCCATTC
Source organism: Bacteroidota bacterium (assembly GCA_004292985.1). GTDB lineage: Bacteria > Bacteroidota > Bacteroidia > J057 > J057 > RDXT01. Next base: position 4,730 of record RDXT01000303.1, on the reverse strand, counting down.
GACGATCCTGATCGAGGCGGTATCATGGTTTGTGGTATTCCAGAGCTGGCACTGGAGTATCCCGGCAATCGCGCTGGGGGTGATGCTCATCCAATCGCTGCTGATCGGAGACCTGCGCTTCGGTATCTGCTTTATGCTGGTGGGCGCAGCCGTCTGGGCCGCCGCGTATTATATCACCGGCAGTTTGGGCATGGCCCAGGTCTTGTTACTGGCCAAGGTAATCCTGATGCTGGGCGGATTGATGCGGATGCTCTCACACTCCGCCGAGCTTATCCCACCGATTCTGCTCAACAACTCCGATCAGTTTGTCAAACTCTCCGCGAAAAACGTAAACTGGAAAATTCCGCTTTCCTCGCTCATCGGCTACGTCGCCGAGTTTGGCAGCGGCCTGCCCAACCGGATTCTGCCCGTGCAGGTAAACTACGTGTATCAGACGCTTTTCCGCGTGCAGCCCGTCAAAACCCTCTCCTGGCAGGAAGTAGAGAGTTCGGCCAAAACAGCGCTTACGGGCGGCTACTCTGCCCTGCACAGCCTGCGGAGCTACTACAGAAGTGTGATGAGGAAGTAAATGATATAAAAAAGGCAGCCCAGAGGCTGCCTTTCATCACAATCAAACCGCTTGTATTACACCAGATCGAACCGATCGAGGTTCATTACCTTGGTCCATGCCGCTACAAAGTCCTGCACGAAGCGCTCTTCGCCGTCTTCGCATGCATAGACTTCAGCGATGGCGCGGAGTTCTGAGTTGGAGCCGATGATAAGGTCCACACGGGTACCCGTCCATTTCACTGCGCCAGTTACGCGGTCACGGCCTTCAAACATATCATCAGCCTCAGAAACAGCCCGCCAGGTAGTGCCCATATCGAGCAGGTTGACGAAGAAGTCGTTGCTGAGGACTTCGGGGCTATGGGTAAATACTCCATGATGGGAGTGATCGAAATTGGTATTCAGCACCCGCATACCACCCAGCAGCACCGTCATCTGGGGAGCAGTGAGTGTCATAAGCTGGGCCTTGTCCAACAGCAGTTCTTCGGCAGAGGCTCTGTGGAGTTTCTTGAGGTAATTGCGGAAGCCGTCGGCAGCTGGTTCCAGCACCTCGAACGATTCCACATCGGTCTGCTCCTGCGAAGCGTCTCCGCGTCCGGGGGTGAATGGTACAGTGACCTTGTGGCCTGCACGCTGGGCCGCCTGCTCGATACCGACGTTGCCGCCCAGCACGATCAGATCCGCCAGCGAAACCTGCTTGCCGCCAGACTGTGCGCTGTTGAACGCTGTTTGGATGCCTTCAAGTGTCGTGAGCACCGCCGCCAGTTGCGCCGGGTTATTGGCTTCCCAGTCTTTCTGCGGAGCCAGGCGTACGCGGGCGCCATTGGCGCCTCCACGCTTGTCCGAACCCCGGAAGGTGGAAGCAGAAGCCCAGGCGGTAGAGACCAGTTGGGACACGGACAGTCCGGAAGCCAGGATGTGCTCCTTCAGTGTAGCAATATCCTGAGCATCAATCAGTTCGTGTGTAACAGCCGGAACCGGGTCTTGCCAGATCAGCTCTTCTGCGGGCACTTCCGGGCCGAGGTAGCGGGCACGCGGGCCCATATCGCGGTGGGTGAGTTTAAACCAGGCGCGGGCGAAAGCATCGGCAAACTGATCCGGATTTTCGAAAAAGCGCCGTGAGATAGGCTCATACACTGGGTCCATGCGCAGGGCGAGGTCCGTTGTGAACATGATCGGCGCGTGGCGCTTGGACAGGTCGTGCGCGTCGGGCACGGTACCTGCACCCGCGCCATTTTTGGGTGTCCACTGGTGCGCTCCGGCAGGGCTTTTGGTCAGTTCCCATTCGTAGCCGAAGAGGTTTTCGAAGTAGCTGTTGCTCCACTGGGTAGGCGTGGTGGACCATGCGCCTTCGAGTCCGCTGGTGATGGTGTCGCCTGCATTGCCGGTGCCGAAGGAATTTAGCCAGCCGAGGCTCTGCGCTTCGATGCCCGCAGCCGCAGGTTCACGTCCCACATATTTGGCCGGATCAGCAGCGCCGTGCGCTTTGCCGAAGGTGTGTCCGCCTGCAATCAGCGCCACGGTTTCTTCGTCGTTCATCGCCATGCGGCCAAAGGTCTCCCGAATGTCGTGGGCAGCCGCGAGCGGATCAGGTTTGCCGTTGGGGCCTTCCGGATTTACGTAGATCAGACCCATCTGAACGGCGCCCAGGGGGTTTTCAAGCTCGCGCTTGCCTGTGTAGCGTTTGTCGCCCAGCCATTCCGCTTCAGAACCCCAGTAAATATCCTCCTGAGGCTCCCAAACGTCCTCGCGTCCGCCGCCGAAACCGAAGGTTTCGAAGCCCATAGACTCCAGCGCACAGTTACCGGCGAGGATCATCAGGTCGGCCCATGAGAGTTTTCTTCCATATTTTTGTTTGATAGGCCAGAGCAGCAAACGGGCCTTGTCGAGGTTGCCGTTGTCAGGCCAACTGTTGAGCGGTGCAAAACGCTGCGTACCTGCCCCTGCGCCTCCGCGTCCGTCAGAGATACGGTAGGTACCTGCGCTGTGCCAGGCCATCCGGATAAAAAAGGGTCCGTAGTGACCGTAGTCGGCGGGCCACCAGGCCTGAGAGGTCGTCATCAGTTCGACGATGTCTTTTTTCACTTCCGCCAGGTCGAGCGACTTAAATGCTTCGGCGTAGTTAAATTCCTCTCCCATTGGATTGGACAGGGAGGAGTGCTGACGCAAGATGCTCAGGTTCAGCTGGTTGGGCCACCAGTCGCGGTTTCGGGTACCCCCTCCGGCGCTTTTCTTGATCGCCCCGCCCGTAAACGGGCATTTGGGGGCTTCTCCGTTCGTATGTGTATGTTCCATGCTCAAAAAATAGATTGATGGATAATGGGCTTATGTACCTGCAAGCTGGGTCAAAGTTTTGTATCATTCAAATCAATAATTGTTATATTTTTATCAGTTTTACTTATATTCACATGCTGTTCCCTGATCCCTTTAGGCAAAACACCCGCAGGTTCGGAAAACGCTGCGGGGTTTTGGCAGATACTGTTCCCTGATCCCTGTTCCCTGTAAACTGATCCCTGTTCCACATGACTCTTCAGCAACTCGAATACATTATCACCTTAGATGAGCACCGGCATTTTGTGAAAGCGGCCGAGCACTGTTTTGTTTCCCAGCCCAACCTGACCATGCAGATACAAAAGCTGGAAGATGAACTGGGGGTCCGGATTTTTGACCGGGATAAAAAGCCCATTCAGCCGACGGAAATCGGTCAGGAAATCATTCTGCGGGCGCGCCAGATCCTGCGGGAGGCCCGGCAGCTCAAAGAGTTTGTGAAGTACGAAAAAGACACGATCGAGGGTGAATTAAAAATCGGCATTATCCCCACGCTGGCGCCCTACCTGCTGCCGCAGTTTCTGCCTGTTTTTATGAAAAACTACCCGCAGGTGCACCTCAAAATACAGGAACTGCAAACGGCCCAGATCGTGTCGCACATCGAAAACGGCATCATAGACCTGGGCCTGCTGTCCACCCCGCTCCGGGAGAGCGCCATCCGGGAGCTTCCGGTATTTTACGAGCCTTTTTTGCTGTATCTCCCTGAAAATCACCGTTTTCTACAGGAAAAGTTGCTGCTGGCCGAAGACCTCGACCCCCGCGAAGTGCTGGTGCTGGACGAAGGACATTGTTTCCGGGAGCAGGCCCTGGCCATCTGCAACCGCAGCCAGCAGGAGTCCTCGATCGGCTTTGATTACCAGAGCGGCTCTATCGAGGCCCTGAAAAACCTGGTCCGGAATGGTGTGGGCTATACCCTGGTGCCGGAATTGTCGGTCATCAATGAGCTTAGCTCGCCCCATGTCCGTCGTTTTGCGCAGCCCGAACCTGTACGCGAAGTGAGCATCGTTGTACACAACAGTTTTATTAAAGAATCGGTCATTCACCGCATTCAGGAAACGATCCGGGCGGTGATTCCCGTGCGGCTGCTGGAGCGGAAGGCCGTGGTGGAGGTGGGGTGGTGAGGGTTTTGGTGCCTGCTTGCGAGTGGTCTGTGATTCGAAACAAGCTATTGATAATCAAACACATAGACACATAGAAAACATGGAAAAACGCTACAGCCTCTGTGAAGCCTCCGTACCCGGCTGCGCTTGCCTTTTTCGCCGGAAAAATCCTAAATTACCTTCGCTTGAGCGCCTGCGGATTCTCCTTCTGTAAAGTCCGCAACGCAACCCCATACCCTACTACGAGCTACCGATATGCGTGCAGTTCCATCAAACCTATTGTTTGCGCTGGTTATTCTGGCATTATTCTCCTGCAACCGTCCCCCTGAGACTCCGCCCGGTTTCCAGATCGAGCAGGGATTTTCTCTGGCCCTCGTGGCAAGCGAACCCCTGATCGAGGACCCTGTTGACCTGGCATTTACGGAGCGGGGAGAGGCCCTGGTACTGGAGATGCCCGGTTATCCGTTTGAAGACAAACAGAGCCGGATCCTTTTACTCAAAGACACGGATTCAGATGGCATATACGATGAGCGAGCCGTATATGCAGAAAACCTGCAGCTGGCTTCGTCGCTGCTGCCCTATAAGGAGGGCGTATTGGTAGCTGCGCCGCCGTATTTGTTGTATGTAAAAGACAGCAACCGCGACCAGAAGGCCGACGCCGTAGATACCCTGATGGGAGGTTTTGCTGCCGAAAACCTGCAACACAATTTTAACGGCCTGACCTATGGCCTGGACAACTGGATTTATGCTGTAAAC
>RDXT01000740.1 GCA_004292985.1 Bacteroidota bacterium | reverse complement strand
ACCCGTCTGGGGCAACCCAAACAACTCCTGCCTTTCCGGGGCAAAACCCTTCTCCGGCATATCCTCGACGAGGCTGAGGGCCTGGTTTTTTCCAGCCGGGTGCTGGTCCTGGGCGCCTATGCAGAGGAGATACGAACCGCTACTACGCCGGGCCTCTGGACCGTTGTGGTGAACGAAGACTGGGCAGTGGGTATGGGCGGCAGCCTGCGTCTGGGCGTTGCGCAGAGCTTACAACAAAACCCTGCTACAGAGCATCTGTTGTTTCTGCTCTCAGATCAGCCATTTGTGAGTGAAGATTTTCTTAATGTATTGATTCAGAAGCACATAAAAAACCAAAGTCCCATCACTGCCAGCGAATACCAGGGTATCATGGGCGTGCCTGCCCTTTTTTCGCAAGCCTATTTTGCGGAACTTATGGCCCTCAGCGGCGACCAGGGTGCCCGGAAGCTCTTCAAAGCCTACGAAACGCAGGTACTCAGGGTACCCTTTGAGGGGGGCGCATTTGATATAGACACCCCGGCGGATGTGGAGCGGTTGCGGGAGGTACAGGATTCTCATCATTCAGAATAACACCCTATGCACCTCAAAATCAAATACTTCGGGGTTATCGCAGAAGAAGCCGGAGTGGCAGAAGAAACCCTTCAGCTCGATCCGGTGGACTGGACAGTGGAGTCTCTGCGGGCCTATTGTTTTGCGGCGCGTAACCTCCGCGAGGACAGCGCGATCCGCGTGGCGGTCAACCAGCAACTGCGGCAGAGCGGGCCGCTCCAGCCGGGAGATGAAGTCGCGTTTTTACCTCCTTTTGCAGGCGGATAAATGAAGACAGAATCGCATACATCCCCCGGCCGCTATGAGCGCCAGATGCTCCTGCCCGAAATCGGCGCAGCCGGGCAGGCACAGCTCCGCCAGGCCAAGGTGCTGATTGTGGGCGTAGGCGGCCTCGGTTGTCCGGCGGCGCAGTACCTCGCGGCGGCAGGTGTAGGCACCCTGGGCTTGATTGACCCCGACCGCGTGGAGATCACGAACCTGCACCGGCAGATTCTCTTCACGGAGGCCGATCTGGGCACCCCCAAAGCCGAAGCTGCACGGGCTGCCTTGCTACGCCTCAATCCGGAGGTAAATATCCAGACCTGGACAGCAGCCCTTACACCCGAAAATGCGCTGCCCATTGTTCCGGCTTTTGACCTGGTCATAGACGGTACAGATCAACTTCAGGCCAAATACCTCATTAACGATGCCTGTTTGCTGGCCGGAAAACCCTGGGTATATGCCTCGGTACATCGTTTTCAGGGGCAGATTTCAGTATTTAACTACCAAAACGGACCGACTTACCGCTGTCTGTTTCCCCAGTCCACGACCCGCGAACTGACCTGCGAAGAGACGGGCGTGCTGGGTGTTGTACCGGGACTTATGGGGCTGATGCAGGCAACGGAAGCTCTGAAAATGATCCTGCAAATGGGTCAGGTGCTGTCAGGCAGGCTGAAAATCGTGGATCTGCTCACGATGCAGGAGCAGATAATCCGCTTTGA
>RDXT01000739.1 GCA_004292985.1 Bacteroidota bacterium | reverse complement strand
GCTTCGATCAGCTCGGCGAGGGTAGCGTAGATTTTGTCAGACGGAAAGCCGTATTGCTGTGCGTAGCGCTGTGCCAATTCTTTGTTGGGCTCTGCAATTCCCACAATTTCGATATCGCCATTCCGGGCGCTGTTAAAAATCCAGTGCACGTGGGTATGGGTCAGCCCGGCTACCCCGATGCGCAGCGGTGGACTGCTTTGGGCGGAGGATAATTGTGGGAAAAGGGTGGATATCAGGCAGATAGCCATCAACCGGAGTGTTGCAGCAGCTTGCATAGGAGTCAAATTTATGTTGGAAGATAGAACTATTCTGGTATCTTTACCATACGATTTTCACAACCTTTTTTATCCGGAAACATGAACACCCAACCATTCAAAACTCCCTATCTTTCCAACCTTACCCCGCTGCGGGGCATCGCCGCTATGCTGACGGTGATTTTTCACGTGGATTTGTTTTTGGGATTCGGCGCAGGCGCCCTCCTGAAAGACGCAGACACCCATTTGCTGGGCAGACTCTACCTGATGGTGGATGTCTTTTTTGTCCTGAGCGGATTTATCATGATGCACGTCTATGGCAAATGGTTTTCGGAACGGGTAACATTTGACTCGTTTAAACAATTCACCATCGCGCGCTTTGCCAGGGTCTATCCGCTGCATTTTGTTGTCCTCCTGTTTACCATCGGGACAATGGGGATTTTTGCGGCCCTCGGCGTACCGAAAAATGAGGGTGCAGAGATCGAAAACAACCTTTTTTCGGTCCTGACGAATCTTTTGCTGCTGCACTCGATGAACCTCCACACCTGGTTTACCTGGGCGCATGCCTCCTGGTCTATCAGCACCGAATGGTGGATGTACATGCTGTTTCCCTTTCTGGTTGTGCCGTTTAACAAGCTGAACTTACCGGGCAGAATAGCAGTTACAATCCTCTGTTTTGCAGGCTATGCGGCCATTATGCTCTGGATTGTGCCGATTGTTACGGTTCCGGAGTCTCTTTCAGCCATCAGGATTGACCCCGCCCTGATGACCATTAATGTGGCCTACCAATATGGCTTTTTGCGCTGCCTGTTCGGATTTGTCCTGGGTATGATGATGTACAAAGGCTATGAAGACGGATGGGGCAAAGCTATGCTGGGCAAGGGATATGTGCAGATAGCGCTTGTGCTGGGGCTTGGCATCTGTCTGCACTTCGGAGTGCCCGATGTGTTTTCTGTGATCTTTTTTCCGCTGATCATCCTGTCTGCCGCCTACGGGAGCGCCGGGATGGACCGGGTATTTCGTGCGAAGCCCCTGCAGAAGCTGGGCGACTGGTCTTTTTCGATCTACATGGTGCACCAGCCGATGATGTTTCTGATTTTTAAGTTGCTCGACTATCTCAATCCACCGAAACAAGGGGCAGACTTCACACCTGCTCCTCCGCCGGATATGATCACGAGCTGGATCATTGGACTCGTTTTTATCGCGCTGATGCTGCCCGTCGCAGCGCTTTGCTACCGTTTTGTCGAGACACCTGCCCGCCGCTGGCTGAATCCC
>RDXT01000738.1 GCA_004292985.1 Bacteroidota bacterium | reverse complement strand
CGATATTTTTTGTTGCCTCGGAACAACCATGAAAAAAGCCGGATCGAAGGAAGCGTTTCGCAAAGTTGACTACGAATACCCGATGACCCTGGCCCGGCTTGCCCGCGAACAGGGGGCCACTCAGTTTTCGATTGTTACGGCAATGGGGGCGGACGTACATTCCATGTTCTTCTACAACCGCGTGAAAGGTGAGGTCGAGCGCGATTTGGCAAGTCTCCACTACCCTACCCTGCTTATTTACCGGCCTTCGCTGCTGTTGGGCAACCGGTCCGAATCGCGGCTTGGCGAGCGAATTGGCGAACGGTTTATGAAGGCGTTTAATCCGCTGATCCCTGCCAACTACAAGGCTGTCGATTCGGGGCAGGTGGCTGAGGTCATGTGCAAAAAAGCCCAGGAGGGTCTTGCCGGGCTTCACGTGTTTGAATCCAGTGCATTTCAGTAGTTTACTCGCTTCATCATGCCGTTAATCACCCGAAAAAAAAGCGTTTATCCGGTCAGTAACCTCCTGCGCGAGTACCTGCGCCAGTACAGCCGCGACATTACGCTGCCCATTCAATACACCGACCTGCTCCGCTACGACAACGCCGTGACGCTCTACGACCAACGTGGCAAAGACACACTTTGGGAAACGGTGTTCTACCCAGCCTCCGACGTAAGCGATATTCTACTGGCTCTCAAGACGATATACGCCGAATTAAAAGCCGATGGCGACATGTCCGTTACAGGTCACCTGACTATAGACCGGGTCGATCTCTGCACCTACGGCAACACCCAGCCGTTCCGGGTGCGGGTGCGAAATCAGGTCAACGACAACTTCGATTATTTCTACATTAAACGGGCCGATGCCTCGCGGGTGTACGGGCTGGAACTGGAGCACATCCTGTCGCCCAACCGCATCAGCTACCTCACGAGCGGCCAAACGCTCATCGAAGAACACATTGCGGGCATTCCCGGCGACGTGTTTTTTACCAATCTACTAAGCGATGCGGCCACCAACCCCATCCGGCTGTGCAAAGAGTTTGTGAAGTTCAACGAGCGGTGTTTTATCCGGTTACTGGGCGACATGCACTCCAGCAACTTTGTGGTCGACCTCACGCCCGACTTCGACGAGATTTACTACCGGATTCGGGCCATCGACTTCGATCAACAGTCGTACGAAGGGCGCAAATCGGTGTATCTGCCGCAGTACTACACCCAGAACCGGGCCATTATCGAACTGGGTATGAAGTACATGACGCCCGAAAGCGTGCGGCAGTATCAGATTGAGGAGCGTTCGCTGATTGCCAGCCGGTTACGGGTCGAAAAGAGTCGTTTTAACGACCTCATGACGGCCATGCGGCCCGACACCATTTCGCCTTCGGCCCACGTGAGCAGCCTGCGCGAGTCGTTGGCCCGGCACCACCGTACGCAGGATTTTCTACGCGCCCAAACGATGGGTGATTTGGTTTGGAAAAGCCTGGAAGTGGGGGGAGTTCATTAGTGGGCAGTAAACAGTAGGCAGTTTCGCTCACACACTACATTCAGCTACCAA
>RDXT01000737.1 GCA_004292985.1 Bacteroidota bacterium | reverse complement strand
AGCGGAAAATACAGCCTCTATGGCATGGGATGGGAAATCGAAACCCGCTATGGCAAACAGATCATTTCACATACCGGCGGGGTCAATGGCATCCTGACCTCCGTTACGCTGCTGCCCGAAGAGCGCCTGGGCATCCTTGTATTTACCAACAGCGACCAGAACAACTTCTTCCAGGCCCTCAAATGGCAGATTGCCGAGGCCTATTTGGATAAACCCTGGCGAAACATCAGCGAACTGTACCAGAAACGCGCACAACAGGGCCTGATCCTCACCCGCACCCAGCTCAAACAGCAGCAAGACTCAGTTGCCCTGCACCTCGCCCCTACCCTCAGCCTCAAAAGCTATTGTGGCACCTATGAGCATCCGATTTATGGTACGCTCGACATCCGCCAGGAGGGCGACCACCTGCTGCTGACGCCGCAGCACCACCCTACCCTTGCCAACAGCAAACTGGAGCCGATGGGCGGCGACCGTTTTTTGTGTACCTATACCGATCCGGTGTTTGCGACAAAAGTGATTCCGTTTACCGTAACAAAAGGAAAAGTCAGCAGCCTGCATCTCACAGTCAATGACTTTATCGAATATGGCGGCTATGACTTCGTTAAACGCAAATAAGACTCCCATGCAACAGGTAGCAGACCATCTCCGCGCCACACTCGCAAAGGCCCTTCCCCATCTGGACTCCCTCTCTCCGGAGGCTGTCGCTGTCCGCCCTCTGCCGGGCAAATGGTCCTCCAAAGAAATCCTGGGGCACCTCATAGATTCGGCGGGCAATAACCAGCAGAAATTCGTGCGTACGCTTGCGGAGCCGGAGGTGCACTTCCCCGGCTACGCCCAGGACGACTGGGTGGCCCTTCAGCACTACCAGAGCCATGACTGGCACACACTGGTCCGCCTCTGGCATGCGTTTAACCTGCACCTGGCCCATGTGATCGCAAACGCTCCCGAAGATCGCCTCGGGCATCAGATCTATATACATGACAGCGGCCCCTACACAGTGGCCTTCCTTATGGAGGACTATGTGGAGCATGTAAAACACCACCTCCGGCAGATTTTGCCGGAGGCGGGTTTTGAGAGCCGCTTTGTGAATGTGTATTAAGTTGCGGCGACTTCCGTCGCCTGATTTTCAAAGCAATCACAGCCATTTATCCTATGACAAGTGAAAAAACCTGCGAATGTGAGGTTTTCCATATCAGGTTTTTACATATAAAAAGCAGGTATGCCGGGGCGGTCCAGAGGATCGGAACCTTCGGCCGCTCATCGCTGGAACGGTGCGTTAAAAAGATAGCGCTCCGCTGGAGCGCAGGCCCCACACGGGATGAATATTTCTACAAAGATAGCGCTCCGCTGGAGCGGGCTTCGCCTAATTCACAGGGACAAGCCCATCCCAAATCCCACCAGTACGAAGTATGCGGTCCGTAGGACCGCTATCTTTGTAGCACAAAGTGCCACACAGAGCTACCCGGTCCGGAGGACCGGTATCTTCCCGTTACTCATCGCTGGAGCGGGCTTCGCCTAATTCGCAGCGACAAA
>RDXT01000736.1 GCA_004292985.1 Bacteroidota bacterium | reverse complement strand
GTATTGGCAAAAGCAGCCAGCGTAGGGACATAGGACTGGCGGTTGATTTTTACATTATACTCATTCATCTCCACCTGTTTGCGCAGCAGCTGCAGGTCGGTATGGTTCTCCGGATTCGGATTTTCGAGGGCCTGTGTGATAAAGGACTCCGAAGTGGAGGAGTCAGGGATGCTGAGCGGCACTTCGAGGGGGAGGCCCATCGTCAGTTTCAGCATGCTCACCTGCTGGTCGTAGCTCTGACGCAGGTTTTCCTGCTGGATCAGCAGGTTGCTGCGGTTTACCTTGATGCGGTCGAGGTCCACGCGGGCGCCCATGCCATTTTCCACGGTAACGCGGGTTACCTCCACCAGGCGGTCGAGCTGCGCAATGTTAAACTGGATCAGTTTGAGTTGTGCGGCATATACCTGCACGGCATAGTAGAGCGCCGAGATGTCGTAGGCTACCTGCTCGCGGGTGCGCTGTGCGCCGATTTCAGCCAGCGCAATAGACTCTTTAGCGGCATCGAGGCCCGTAAAAACAGAGGGATTGTACAAAATCTGCGTTAGCTCCGCGCCGTTGTTGATGTTGTACTTCGTACCAAACTGCACAGGTACCAGTTCGCCCGGACGACCGGCGAGTTCTCCCGGCAGGATCACATTGGCCAGGCGGAGGTTCCACATAAAGCTGGAACTGACCGACACCTGCGGATAGACATTGGCGAGCTGCTCCCGCACAAACTGGCGGCTTTTCTCTACTTCAAGATTCGATTTGGACACGCTGAGGCTGTTGTCCAGACCCAGACGGATGCAGGTTTCCAGGCTGAGAGGCCCGCCCGGAATGCCCTCCTGGGCACGCAACTGCGAGACGCTCCCTGCTCCTGCCAGAAGGAGGATGTAGGTCAGGAAGAGTGTTTTTCGGAAAATAGGATTCATAAAAAAGATGATTATCAGGCCATTTTGCAGAGTAGAGAAATAGTCTGGCCTTAAGAAGCGGACGGATTTTGAACGTTTTTGACTGCCAGCCGCAACATGCGGTGCAGCACTTCCAGAAAGCTGATCACATCGCGGATGTGCTGATTCAGGTCAGGGTTTTTGTTGCCCCGGCAGACCAGCACATCTTTCAGTACCTCGCTGTAATTCAGCAGCCCCTGAACAGATTCTTCGATTTGCTTATGCCAGTCTTCCGTACGCAGGCGGTACTGGCGCTTGCGTTCGCCGGGCACGGCAAAGGTCTCCACATGCTGCATCGAAACCAGCATCTGCAAAGCCTGACTCACAGCGCCTTTGCTCAGCTTCAGGGTATGAAGGATCTCGTCAAATGTGAGGTTTCCGCTGTCTGAGACCATCAGCAGGGCCAGAATACGCGAGGCAGCAGGCTGGATATGACCTTTTTTTTCGTGAAAGGCGCTGATTCGTTCGATCAGCTTCCATTGCACGGGAGAGAGTTCTAATGCTTCTGATTGTAATTCCACAATACCCTTAACGGGGATAGGGTCAAAAGGTTCATTTTTTTCTAAACTAAATGAACTATATAAAAAACAGGATATTATGAGTT
>RDXT01000030.1 GCA_004292985.1 Bacteroidota bacterium | reverse complement strand
CGTACAAAGTACACTCCATTCGACAGATCTGTCGACCCTACTTCGTTGCGGTAGCTCGTTACTCCGTAACGCTCTTCGCTGATGATGATGCGGCCCGTTACATCCGTAAGATCTACGCGTACATCTTTCGCATTCGTAAACTCAAAGCTTACGGTAAACACTCCGTCGTTCGGGTTCGGATAGATGCTCAATGTATTGGCAAGATCCGCATCTACAATGCCTACCTGTGTAATCGTTACGGTCTGAGTATACGTGCTTGTGCCGCATGGTCCCGTTACTGTCAACGTTACTGTGTAAACGCCGTTCTGCGTGTACACGTGCGATGGGCTCTGCAAACTGCTCGTCGGTGATGAATCTCCGAAGTTCCAGCTGTAGGTTACGGCGCCGCTCGACTGGTTCGTGAACTGCGCTGTTACGCCGTTCAATGTGTAGGTGAACAATGCCGTAGTGGATGGCAATACGTTTACGATTACTACATCGCTCGCCTGACAACCGTTGACATCGGTTCCTGTTACGTAGTATGAGGTCGTTGTCGTTGGTGATACTATTGTGCTCGATCCTGTCTGGTTGTTACTCCACAGGTAGGTTAAGCCGCCAGAGGCTGTTAACGTTGTTGGCGATCCTGCACATACCGAGGTCGTCTGTGGCGTGGCTGTGATTACAGGAGGTACGTTCGTTGTAACGGTTATTGTATCGCTGTCGGCGCAGCCCGATGGATCGGTGGCCGTAACTGAATACGTGCCGCTGCCCACGGTTACGCTCTGGCTCGTTGCGCTGGTGCTCCATGAATACGTGCTGCCCGGGTTCCCCGCATCAAGAATTACGGTCGCAAGACAGATCGATGTATCCGGTCCAAGGTTTACTACAGGTTGGTTGTTGATCGTTACAACAACTGTATCTATGCCTGAGCAGCCCGCTTGTGTTAATACGTTCACTGCGTAAACACCGCTTGCGCTTACTGTAGTGGTTTGTGATGAGGTGCTGTTCGACCAGAAGTACAAGGATCCCGGGTTGCCCGCATCTAATGTCGCGCTGCCCCCGCACTGTACGATATCAGGACCAAGGTTCACAGATGGTGCAGGACTCAACGTTACTTCGATTGTATCAGTCAATACGCATCCGTTTGCATCAACTACTGTTACCGCTACGGTATCATTGCTGCTGATCGTTTCGTTCTGGCTTGTGCCGCCTGTGCTCCATGCATAACTTACATAACCGCTACCCGCATCCAATACAACGTTACTGCTGCAGGAACTTGTGTCGCTACCCAAGGTGTAACTCGGTGGTGTGTTCAATGTGACTACGATGTTGTCACCGCCCAGACATCCGGATGGATCCTGAACAGTTACTGAATAGTTCCCGCTTTGTGTGACTGCAATTGTTTGTGTTCCCTGTGCGGTGCTCCATAAATAGGCGCTACCCGGATTGCCCGCATCGATTACAAATTGAGTTCCGCAAACTGACGTGTCTGCACCCAAGTTAACTGTCGGTGCCGGTAACACGGAAACCTGAACTTCGTCAGTAGCAGTACAACCGTT
>RDXT01000302.1 GCA_004292985.1 Bacteroidota bacterium | reverse complement strand
GCATCCGCGCCCGGACGAGCGCCACGCCCGCAAGAGCGATATATTTGCTCTCAAAGAGGTGCTGACGGTCGAGCTGAATGTGGAGGGTTATCCTTCGGAAGACTTTCTGCGCATGATCGAAACGGTAAAACCGGCCCAGTGTACGCTGGTTCCTGATGCTCCTGATGCGCTGACCTCCAGCGCGGGCTGGGATACGCTGCGGCACAAGGGCATGCTGTTTGAGATTGTGCAGCGGATCCAGGCGGCGGGTGTACGGGCTTCTGTGTTTATAGACACGGACCTCGACCGGGTCGAGGCGGCGCGTGAGATCGGTACAGACCGGATCGAGTTATATACAGAAGCCTTTGCTGAGGGGTTTGCCGAAGGGTACCTCGATGCTGTGGAGCCCTATGCCCGCGCCGCTGCCTATGCCCATGAGATGGGCCTGGGAGTGAATGCGGGTCATGACCTCAATTTGTTCAATCTCAGTCATCTGGTGGCGCATTTGCCCATGCTGGCGGAGGTTTCGATCGGACATGCGCTGGTTTGCGATGCCTTGTATCTGGGGCTGGAGGAGACGATCCGGCGGTATAAGGGGTGCCTGGGACAGTGAACAGGGAACAGGGGACAGGGGACAGGGGACAGGGATCAGTTTTCAGGGAACAGGTTACAGGGAACAGGGATCAGAATTGCGGTTCCCGCTTCCAGAAACCGTAGCCGCTTATCACATAAGCCAAACAGAGATCAGGGAACAGATTACAGTTTTCAGGGATCATTTGCTCTGCCGGACTTCGGATTTCGTGCGGGGGTATGTGGGTAGTCCGGCGAAGGGACATTTCGGTCCGCTGGACCGGGTAGAGCTTATTTCGGGTCGGAGACCCTCACAAGCGGCGGCGGAGACCACTCACAAGCGGTTTTGGTGGGGGCTGAGTACCTCTATATGGCTTCGGTGGAGGCGGATGACCTGGCGCTGTTCGAGTTTTTTGAGGAGACGGGAAATCACCTCACGGGAGGAGTTGAGGTCGTCGGCGATCTGCTGGTGGGTAACGTGAAGGTCGCGGGAGCCATATACGCCGGTTTGCTGGTCGAGGTAAACGATGAGGCGCTCATCCATGGCGCGGAAAGCAATATTATCTACCGTCATAATCAGCTCTTCGAAGCGGCTGCGGTAGGTTTCCAGTACAAAATAGTACCAGCTTTTGTAGGTACGCATGAAGCGGTCCATGTGCCCGATCGGGATCAGGATCACTTCTGTATCTTCGACTGCGTAGGCCATCAGGTGGCTGGTTTCATTTTTCAGGGCGCAGACCATGGACAGGGCGCAGGCCTCGCCGGGCAGCAGGTGATACATCAGGAATTCATTTCCATCGTCGCCCTCGCGGTAGAGTTTAACCAATCCTTTGACAATGAGGAAGGTAGCATTGATGTGCTGGCCCGTGCGGATCAACTGTTGACCCTCGCTGGCGTGGTGCAGGCTGGCTACCTGGAGGATTTCCTGCCGGAGGGCGGGTTCAAAATCCGGAAAATGCCGTTCGAGGAGCGCTTGCATACCTGTTTAATTATGTAGTGAATATAGGATAAATTACCATATTGCATTCATCCGGTCTCACCTGTTATTTCTTTCCGCTTGAAACCTCAAGGAAGCCTCCGTCCTACCTTCGGCCTGTTTACGGCCGTGATCCTGATCCTGAGCTCGATTATTGGCTCGGGGGTCTACAAAAAAATTGTGCCGATGTCGGAGACGCTGATGTCGCCGGGTCTGGTGCTGGCCTGCTGGGTACTTGCGGGGGTGGTCTCGATGCTGGGCGCTCTTTCGGCGGCTGAAGTGTCGGGTTTGCTGGCGGCTTCGGGGGGGCAATATGTCTATTTTCGCAAAATGTATGGACAGGGACTGGCTTTTTTCTTCGGATGGTCCTGTTTTGCGGTCATACAATCGGGTTCTATCGCCTCGATCTCCTATGTATTTGCCCAATCGGTGAATGGTCTGGGCGAATTGCCGCGCCTGAGTGCAGAGTGGGAGGCTTTCTCGCTGGGGGGAGTTGTTTTTCCCTTTCAGAATATCGGGGTAAAGGCCCTGGCGATTGCGCTGATCTGGGCGCTGACAGCCCTTAACTATCGGGGGGTGCGACAGGGCGGCCTGCTGAGCACGGTCGTGACCCTGACCATTGTGGCGGGCATTCTCTCGGTGGTGGTGGCCAGTCTCATGTCGCCGCAGAGCAGTTGGGAAAACCTTCAGACCCCGGCCACAGGCTTTGCAGAGCGGCAGGGAGGACTGTTTACGCCCATGTTTGGGGCGATGCTGGGCGCTTTTTTTGCCTATGAAGGATGGAATAGTATCAGCTTTATCGGTGGCGAAATCAAAGACCCGCGCAAAAATGTGCCTCTGGCGCTCTTTTTTGGTATGCTGGCTGTGATCACGGTGTACCTGATTGCCAATTTCGCCTATTTCTATGCCATGCCGATTGATGACATCATTGCGGTGGGCAAACAACCCAACAGCATCGCCGCAGTGGCTGTGATGGAGCGCCTGCAGGGCAATGGAGGCCGGATTTTTATCTCTGTGCTGATTGTGATCGGTACCTTGGGCTGCACCAATACCACCCTGCTGATGGCTGCCCGCGTCTATCAGGCGATGGCCCGCGACGGTCTTTTTTTCCCCAGGGCGGCTTATATTCACCCGGAGTACAACACGCCCACCCGTGCGCTGGTGATGCAGGCCGTATGGTCCTCGCTGCTGGTGCTTTCCGGTAGCTTTGACCAGTTGACGGATATGTTAATTTTTGCCTCATTTATCTATTATGGGGCCAATACTTTCGGCGTCTTTATCCTTCGCAGACGCATGCCCGATGCCGAACGACCCTACCGGACGCCCGGTTATCCTTTCGTACCGGCCCTGTTTGTGATCTTCTGTATCGTTTTGGTAATCAATACCTTATATAACCAGCCCCGCGAGGCGCTGATGGGTCTGGGCTTGATTCTGGCGGGGGCACCGTTTTTCCTGTACTGGCGGAAACGTTTACCCCCACAATAATGCCCCGATGCTGCATGCCTGCACAGGTTTGAAGGCGCGCTTGCTTGGCGTGTAAGATTTTTCCATATATTCGAAGGAAATTTCACATCCCTGGCTGAAATCGCTTTGCAAAATGAAAAAATGGTTCTTGCTCGCCGCATTGTCGCTGGTCTGCGCTGTAAGTAGTGCTCAGCAACTGATCATGGACACCCTCTACTTTGATTTTGACAGCTACGCGCTGCGGAATGAAAATAAGCGGCGACTCGATTCGCTGATTGGAGAGTTTACGGCTTACCCTGCCTACTACATAGAGGTTTATGGCCACACTGACGACATCGGCTCTGAGGCGTATAACCTCGAATTGTCGAAAGAGCGCGCCCGTGCGGTAACGCTCTACCTGCGTGAGCAGGGGGTTGCCCTCGAGCGCATCACCTACGATGGCTTAGGCACCCAACAGCCCGCAGGCAGCAATGACAGCTACGAGGGGCGCAATAAAAACCGCCGCACTGATATTGCAGTGATTTTCTCGCGTCAGGCTGTGGCTCCTGTCTATGCCAAAGACTCACAGCAGGTCGCCAGTGTGCCTACGGTGGTTACCCCTCCTCCCATTGATCCGGCCTCGATCACGGATACCTTTTACCTGAGCCGCTATGAGCCGGTGAACATTAATCCGGATCGTCGCTCGCTCATTATTGGTCCGCAAAAAAGCCAGTTGGTGATTCCGCCCGATGCTTTTGCAACAGATGAAGCTGTGGTGAGTATAGACTTCCGCGAGTTGTATCTGCGCCGCGACATGATCCTCACCGATATGCCGACCATCTCCAAAGAAGGGCCGCTCGAAGTGCAGGGCATCATTTCCTTTGAAGCTACGGCCAACAACCGCCCGGTGAAGGTGAATAAAGAGACCCGCTTCGAAGTGCAGGTGCCTACGACCCGCCGTGACGAAGACATGGGCATTTATTTCGGTACCGGTGCAGGACGTGGAGGCGCCCGCCGTCCGAAGGTGGCTGCCGATCTGCCTCCCTTTAACCCGGTCAAAAGCTGGACGCCTGTCGAAGGACAGCTCCCCCGCTACCAGGGCCAGACCAAATCCTACAATTTTGCGGTTACAGAACCGGGTTCCTACAGCGTAGGCCGCCCGATCTATCATGCATTTAATACCGATACCAAGGACAAAGGCATTACCATTACCGCCAAACTTGCAGGTAAACGCTTTGAAAAAGGCACCCAGGTAATGGTTGTAGGCGAAGTGGTAAAAACCTATATTCCGCTGAATAAGAAGGATGTACGTACCTACACGGCTACCCGCGTCCGCTTTTTGGATGAAAAGTCCAAGCTGATCCTGATCGCTATTCAGTTTGATGAAGATGGCAATCCCTGGCTGATCAAGCGCAGCTTTTCGCCCGGCGACTATCTGACCAAAAAGAAAAAGAAGGGCAGCAAAAGCAAGGATGTTCCTGAGATCATTCTCAAAGGGAAATTCCGCAAGATGACTCCTGAGCGCCTGAACGAACTGCTCACCGAACTCAACGTCTGATGAAAGCCATACGCTACCACCGCTATGGCCCGACAGATGTGATGGCCCTTGAAGAAGTGCCTGTGCCCCGCCCCGGTGCCCGCGAGGTGCTGGTGAAGGTGCATGCTGCGGCGCTGAATCCGGTGGATTGCGAGATACGCAAAGGCAGGCTGAGTTTTTTGCTGTGGCGTTTTCCGCGCATACCAGGTTCCGACTTTTCGGGCGAGGTAGTTGCTGTGGGGAGCAAGGTGCGCGGTTTTCATCCGGGAGATCTGGTCTATGGCATGTCTCCGGCTTTTCAGGGGGGGGCCTATGCGGAATATGTGTGTGTGCGGCGGGACCGGCTTGCCTTTAAACCTGCAACGCTGGGGTTTGGGGAGGCGGCAGGGATTCCCCTGGCAGCTCTGACGGCTCTTCAGAGCCTCCGCGATCTTGCCGACCTCCAGCGCGGGCAGAAGGTGTTCATTCACGGTGCATCGGGCGGTGTAGGGATGTTTGCGGTTCAGCTTGCCCACGCGATGGGTGCTCATGTTACCGCCAGCAGCAGTGCCCGTAACCTCGATTTTATCCGCTCCCTGGGCGCAGATGTGTGCCTCGATTACGCCATAACAGACATTGCAGCCCTGCCAGAACGCTTTGATGTGTTTTTTGATGTGTATGGCAATCACTCCTTCGGGCGCGTGCATCACCTGCTGACCCCCACAGGTACCCATGTGACGACCATTCCGACGATCAAAAACATCGGCAGGCATTTTTTGCGTCCCTTTGCTGTCCAAAAATCGAAGATGGTGGCAGTTCAGTCGCGGCGCGATGATCTGGATCATCTCCGCATCCTCTGCGACAAGGGCCTGCTCAGGACCATTACGGACCGTATTTTTCCGCTGGCCCAGGCGGTGGAGGCACAGGAGTTTCTGGAGACCCGCCGTGCCCGTGGTAAAGTGGTGCTTGAAGTGATTCCTTCCTGAAAAAAACAGATTTTCTGATGAACCCACAGATTACCCGCATATCCGAGACGCTGCACGAGTCAATTTTTGGAGAGCCCTGGTACGGGACTTCTTTGTTCGACCTGCTTGAAGGGGTAAGCGCGGATGACGCTGCGGCCCACCCGCTGCCGGGCCGACACAGCATCTGGGAACTGGTGCTGCACATCACTGCCTGGCGCAAATTTGTGATCGAAAAACTCCGGGGCAATGAAGCGTTTGACCTGCGCTACGACACCCCGGAGGAATGGCCAGCGGTCGGCGACACCTCTGCTGAAAGTTGGGACGAAGCGCTGGGTAGCCTCAGTGACAGCCAGTTGCAGCTTGAAGCTGAGTTGGCGGGCTTTCAGGAAGCGCGCCTTACAGAGCCTGTGGGCGGGCGGGAGTATGATCTGGGCTATTTGCTGTATGGGATCCTCCAGCATGATGTGTATCATGCAGGGCAGGTTGCGTTGTTGAAGCGGGTGGTGGGGTAAGGTATATGCCGTGAGAGGGCAAGGGGCTGCACCCCTTGCTATCAGATTGCGCCCCGTCAGGGCTTTGGAACTCTGTTCCCTGTTTGGCGGCGCTT
>RDXT01000301.1 GCA_004292985.1 Bacteroidota bacterium | reverse complement strand
CCTTTCGGGCATATATGAGCGCACAGGCGGCGAGGGCGACCAGGATCGCCACAGCCACGGCACCCACTGCGCGGGCCTGGCTACGGCTGCCACCAACAACGGCAAAGGCATCGGCTCTCTCAACTGGGATGGCGAATACCTGAGCCTCAGCGGCTATCCCGCCCTCGATGCTTCCGGACGCGGCACGGATGTCACGGTTTCCCGTGCGATTCTCGCCGCTGCCGACGGCGGTGCCGATGTGATTTCCCTCTCGCTGGGCGGTCCTTCTCTCTTCGGCCCTCCCAAAGCCCAGAGCGACGCTATTCAGTATGCCCGCAAAAAAGGCGCTATTGTAGTGGTCGCCGCCGGTAACAGCAATGACGATGCCCGCCGCTATTCTCCTGCCAATATAAAAGGGGTCATTACGGTTTCTGCGGTAAATGAGCAGTTTGAAAAAGCCCCTTTCTCCAATACCAACTCCGGCCTCAAAATGCCGATCGCTTCTCCGGGGGTAAATATTTTCTCTTCGATCCCCGGCGGTCAGTACCAGTCCTTTAATGGCACCTCGATGGCTACTCCGATTGTATCGGGCCTGATCGGCGTGATGCGCTCCCTCAACCCCAACCTTACGGGCGAGCAGGCTTATGAGATCATCAAGGCTACAGGTAAGCAACTGAATGACAGTGATAAGGTGGGTCTTTTGATCCAGCCTAAAGCGGCTCTCGAAGCGGTAGCTAAGGGGATGTGAGGGGGCTGCGGGCTTAAACACAGAGGTACACAGAGAGGCTTCACGGAGGTACACAGAGACAGACAGCGCAGTCTCCGACCCGAAACAGGTTCGCACCGATGGCTCTGTTCCCTGTTTCCTGAACCCTGTTCCCTGATAAGATACCAGTCAAAATGCAAAGGGCCCGATCCAAAAGACCGGGTCCTATATTTTTGGGGCTACGCTAATGTCTTGATTGTTAAACACATAGAGACATAGATAACATAGAGAAGTGTGGTTTCGGGTAGTTCAGGCTGTTCCCTGAAAACTGTTCCCTGTACCCTGATCCCTGTTCCCTGATTACTCTTCGTGGTGAAACTTCCCATACAGGAACACACCCTTGGTAACGGAGCCGTCGGGTTTGGTGAGCTGGCCTTTGCCGTGGACTTTGCCGCTGTTGAATTCGCCCACGTACTGGCTGCCGTCGGCATAGACATAGGAGCCCTGGCCGTGGCGCTGGTCCATGAGCCATGCGCCTTCGTAGCGGCTGCCATCGGAATAGACATAGAGTCCCTGGCCGTGTTTTTTGCCGTTCATCCACTCGCCGGTATAGACATCGCCGTTGGCGTGGGTGAGGGTGCCTTGTCCGGAATATTTGCCATTGAGGAAATTGCCTGTATAAGAGGAGCCGCCGGGCGTAGTGAGGGTGCCCATGCCGGTCATTTTGCCCTGTGTGAACTCGCCTTCATAGACGACGCCTGTGGAGTAGTGGAGGCTGCCTTTACCGTGCTTCTGACCATCGGCCCACTGGCCTACATATACATCGCCTTCGACGGTGGTCATTTTACCCTGGCCATTGCGTTTGTTGTCAATGTAATCGCCTTCGTAGTAGTCTCCGTTGGGATAAAAATATTTGGCGGTACCATTTACTTTGCCCTCGGTCCATACGCCTGTGATCTCAGTGCCGTTGGGATACTTCCAGGTGCCCTGGCCGTTTTGGCTGTTGTGCGCCCAGTTGCCGGTATAGATGCTTCCGTTGCTGAAGGTATAGACACCGAATCCTTCCATGAGGCCTTTTTTATACATACCCTCATAGATATCGCCGTTGCTGTAGGTGTACACACCTTTTCCTTCCATCTCGTCATTTTTCCACTCGCCGATATACACATCGCCGTTGGCCAGTTTGTATGTGCCCACGCCCTGGCGTTTGGCGCTGCGCCATTCACCTTCGTAATAGTCGCCGTTTGGGTACGAATACACCCCTTTACCTGTATCACAGTTGCCTTTGATACATTGAGCAGATAAACCAGAAGCCGTAAGGACTAAGGATAGAAATATTGCAGTGCGTAATGAACTTTTCACTGAAATCATGATTAACAAGAACTTAGGTATAGCAAAGGTAGCGTGAGAGCGGAGAGAATACTTGCGCATTGGGGGGAATATCTTACATCACGATGAAAGAGAAACAGCTAAGCGTTACACATTTTGTTTGGAATAGGATATGGCAAATCCCGATCCAAACTGCCTGTACACCCTTCTAAATGCGCGATGTATCAACTCATACCCTCATATACGCAGTTAGCGCCCGGACAGATTCTGCATTTCCGGTTATTTTCTTACGCAACTTTAGGGTATTTAATTCATGCATAAGTGTTTTTATCGAGCATAATAAGTGTTTTTTGAAATATTTATAAAGCTGAAGTACATGGGCGTGGGAGGGCACGGGGCATACGCTTCAGAATATTTTTGGAAGAAAAGCAGATATTTTTTTGTCCGCCGTATGGAATCCGGGGCCTTCCGCACTCTCTACATATATATGTTCTTTGACATGCCGAAGGTCTGGGTAAGGTATCCCGGCAGCAGGAAATGAGTGGGAGCTGTTTCCGCTCTGCCGGGTGTGCTGTACCCCTGACAAACCCGGGAAAAGAGTAAGAAAAGAAGCGCAGAAGGGTAGTTGACTTTTTGGTAATTTTTATTCTTACAGCTAAAAGTGAAAGGCTTTTTTGCGATTACGATTCCTATTCCTATTTTTGGTCGTATTCTCTCAAAAACTGTACATCAAAACTAACGGCTTTCACACATGGCTGACAACAAACCTACCAAGGCTGCTTCCCTGGAGCCACAAATCCAGGCAGGAAATCCATTCCGGGCAGTGTTTCCCGTAATCGCCATTCTCGTATGCGCGGTTGTTTCTTTTGCTGCTTATTACATCGGTTGCGGTAACGAAACCAACTTTCAGGGCGGTCCTGAAGCAAAGGCAGTGTATCAACAATGGGTTGATGGTGGAAAAAATGGCGAGGAGCCTCCACACTGGACAAAAGGCAACCCTGCCAACACACTGGGTCTTGTTTACAAAGGTGGATTCATCATCCCGATCGGTCTTACCCTGATCCTGACCCTCTTCACCTTCGTGATCGAGCGCGGTATCACCATCTTCCGTGCAAACGGACGTGGCAATGCTGACGTTTTCGTGAAAAAAGTCCGCATGAAGCTTTCTCAGGGTGACGTGGACGGCGCTGTTGCCATCTGCGACCAGCAGAAAGGTTCTGTAGGCAACGTAATCAAAGCAGGTCTGCGCAAGTACAAAGAGATGGAAGCTGCAGTCGGCCTCGAAAAGGAGCAGCGTAAGAGCGCTATCCAGGCTGAACTCGAAGAAGCTACCATGCTGGAACTGCCGATGCTGGAGCGTAACCTCCCGATCATCGCAACCACCGCTTCTCTGGGTACACTCGTAGGTCTGATCGGTACCGTATTGGGTATGATCCGTGCCTTCTCCGCACTCGGTGAAGGTGGTGCCCCTAACGCAGCCGAACTGTCAGTAGGTATCTCTGAGGCGCTTGTAAACACTGCGCTCGGTATTACCACTTCTGCCCTTTCGATTCTGTTCTACAACTTCTTTACGACCCGTATCGACGGTATGACCTATGCCATGGATGAGGCAGGTTACAGCATTGTCCAGACCTTCGACGTTCGCAACTAATACCCGGAGCGGTATTTTGTCTGACAATTTCTTAACCTAACACCCTCTATTTCTATGGCAGCTCACAAACCGAAACGGGGAGCCCCGGCCATTGACATGACAGCGATGGTGGATGTGGCATTTCTGCTGCTTACCTTCTTTATCCTCACGACGACACACTTTCGCGAGGAAACCAAGGTAGAAGTGGATACGCCTTCTTCAGTGTCAAACATTGAAGTTCCTGAAAAGCAGCTCTGCACAATTTCGCTCTCCAACGAAGGAAAAGTCTATATCGGCTTTTCGGACGTAGGTACCCGCGAAAAAGCGCTCCAGTTGTTTATGAAGGAAAAAAACGTCCAGCTTACGCCTGAAGCCGCCGCATACTTCTCCAACCTGCAGGAGTTCGGCGTGCCCCTCAATGAATTTGAAAAATGGCTGAAGCTCGAAGGTGAAGAACTGGCTGAATATCCGAATCCGGGTATCTCTGCCAGAATCACCGACTCGACCAAAATGACCGGAAACGACCTCAAGGAATGGATCCGCTGGGGCCGTCTCTCTGACCAGAAAATGCGTTTTGCTATCAAAGGCGACGTAGATGCGAAGTATCCTGCCCTCGACGATGTGATGACATCACTGCTCGAGTGGGATGTGAACCAGTTTAGCCTCGTTACTGCCATGGAAGATGGCGGTCTCGGTACGGAAACAGAAGCTCCCAAGCATTAATCCTTCATGTTGAGTTTAACCATTAACGACAAAAAAACATGGCAGATGTAGATGCCGGCGGCGGCGGTGGCAGGGGCAAGAAAGGCGGTTCAAAAACCAAGAAAAAATCCACCCGTATTGACATGACGGCGATGGTGGATGTAGCCTTCCTGCTCCTGACCTTTTTCGTACTCACCGCCACCATGTCCGATTCAGTGGTCATGCAATTGACCATGCCACCCAAAGTGGATGAGAAGCTTAAAGATGAGCTTTATATCGAGATTGACGAGAAGAAGATCATGACCATCGTGCTCGACAGCAATGATGTCGTGAAGTACTACGTCGGAGCGCTGAAGTCTGAAAAGACCGAAGTGAAAACGACGGATTACAGCGACACAGGCATTCGCAAGGCACTGATGGAGCACATCAACACAGGCAAGCAATATGGCCTTTCGCTTTGTAAAGAAGTGGATAACGCGCCAGGTTGCTGGGACCCTATCTTCGTCGTAAAGCCCCGTAAGCAGAGCCGTTACAAAAACCTTGTGGACATCCTCGACGAGTTCGCTGTGACGGGTGCGCCTAAGTACGCGGTGGACAAGTTTTTCCCTGCTGACAGCATCGGTATGGAAGAGGCTGTCAAGCGGGCTGAAGCCAAGGCCGGTCAATAATCGTTCTTACCATTCTTAATCAAGAAATTAACCGCACCTTATATGGCTCAGATCATTAAAGCGGATATGGACGAGATGGTATTTGAGGACCGGGAGCGGAACTACGGTGCGTATTACCTGCGCAAGAAGTATCCCAACCACCTCACCATCGGAACCATCATCGTATCTATCATTTCGATCCTGGTCCTGTTTGGTCCGATCATCGCCCAGCGGCTGCACCTCTTTGAAAAAGAAGAGAAAGCCAAGACGATGGCTGTGACCATCAACATGGAAGACCTCCCGCCACCGCCTCCGGTGGATGAGGAGCAACCACCGCCCCCTCCACCCCCCGATCAGCCTCCACCCGAGGTTGCCCAGGTAGCTTTCCAGATTCCTGAGCCTACGCCCGAGGAAGAACTGGAAGACCCCGAGCAGACCATCACTGAGATGGAAAAACTCGAGGAAGCTCCCTCGATCGGTCTGGAAGACAAAGAAGGTGCCGATGAAGGCTTTTTCACCGGTGAAGTAGGTGATGGCGACATCCCTGAAGTTATCGTTGACAACGAACCTGAAATTGACGCTTTCGTATTTGCCGAAGAAGAACCCAAGCCCGTTAACCTCGACGACATCAAAAAACTCGTTGGTTACCCGCAGATCGCCCGCGACGCTGGTATCCAGGGTACAGTGGTAGTCCGGGTTCTGGTGGACAAAAAAGGGAACTACGGCAAGCACCGGATCATTTCACAGGCGCACCCTGTACTGGCTAAGGCCGTAGAAGAGCACCTTGCCAAGTTGAAGTTTACCCCTGCTATCCAGGGTGGCAAGCCCATCCAGTTCTGGGTGAACATTCCTTTCAACTTCAAACTCCTCGAATAGGAGTCGCCTGAACGATTTTATATCAGAGAGGCTGCCTTGCAAAAGGTAGCCTCTTTTTTTACTCTCTGCTGGTGAGGGTCTCCGACCCGAATCTTATATAGATAGCGGTCCTCCGGACCGCTCCCACCCGTGGAGCTGTGGCATTTTCTACAAAGATACCGGTCCTACGGACCGTGCTTCGCCAACTTCTGCTGGTGAGG
>RDXT01000029.1 GCA_004292985.1 Bacteroidota bacterium | reverse complement strand
AACCTCCAGGCCATGTATGTGTCAGAGATTCCGATGCTCGACGACAACAGCAAATATGCCGATGCGTATTTTCTGCTTCACGCCCAGGCCGGATATGGCCGGATGATCGGGGAGCGTTTCCGTTTTAAGCTTATGGCGGGCATGAACAATGTCACTGATGCTCAATATGCCTCGATGATCCAGGTAAATGCTGCCGGAACCGCCGCTCGTCCGCCGCGCTTCTATTACCCCGGCATGCCCCGCAATGTGTATGTGAACTTAGAACTGGGGCTGAGATTGTAGGGCCTTCCAGGAACGGATGCGGATCTGATCGCTTCTGTCCTGCCTGCCATCGCCTCCGTAATAGATCAGGCCGCCACTTTCTCCGGTGAGCATTTCCCAGAATTTCAGGCCTTTCGCATAGTCTGAGGTAATCGTCTGGCCCGATTTAACTTCGATCGGAATGATGTGGTTGCCTTCATCTGCGATGATATCTACCTCATGCCCGCTGCTGTCGCGCCAATAGTAGAGATTGGGACGCAGGCCTCGGTTGAGTTTGCCTTTCATCAGTTCATTCAGCACAAAATTCTCAAAAACAGCCCCTCTGAGCGGATGTTGCGCGAGGATTTCTGACGACTGCATCCGCAACAGGTAGCAGGCAAGCCCTGTGTCGTAAAAATAAAGCTTAGGGGTTTTGACAACACGCTTATTGAAGTTTTTAAAATAGGGCGGCAGAAAATGCAGGATATAGCTCGCCTGCAAAATACCGAGCCAGGATTGAACCGTTTTGGAATCCACTCCCGCTTCGATGCTCAGGTTGGAATAGCTGAGTTGCTGCCCGATACGCCCGGCACAGAGGGCAAGCACCTTTTCAAATGCCAGCAGATTCTCTATGTTCCTGATTTGCCGAACATCCCGCTCAATATAGGTGCGCACATAGGAGGCATACCAGTCTTTGGCATCCACTCCTTCGATCTGTACAGAAGGATAAGCGCCCGCATACAACAACTGGTTCAGGTTTTCGAGAGAGGAGGGGTGCTGCGTCAGCTCTTCTGTGGAAAGCGGCAGCAGGTCCAGATAGGCGACCCTGCCCGCCAGCGTTTGAGTGATTTTCTCCAGCAAAAGCAGATTATTGGACCCAGTCAGGATAAATTTACCTCTGCGGAAATCTTCGTCTATGTCTTGCTGAAGCCATGAGAGTAATTCCGGCACCCGCTGCACTTCATCCAAAATCGCTCCATCTGGATAGGTTTTCAAAAAGCCTGCGGGATCGGAGAGGGCAAAATCGCGGTTTTCAGGGTTTTCAAGGGAAATGTAGGCCTTTTCCGGAAAACACATCCGCGACAAAGTAGTTTTACCACTTTGCCGCGGACCCATAATGGCCACCGCCTTAAATTGCCGGGCCAGTTGTAATACTTTTTCGGAGGCAGTACGGGTGATCATGTCTGCAAATTAGGAATCTGATTCCGGATTTGCAAGAAATCGCACTGTCCCTTATGCCGCCTTATTGGAAAAGCGATGGCGTAGATATTCGATAATCGGAGGCAGCAGCGACACAAAGATGAT
>RDXT01000028.1 GCA_004292985.1 Bacteroidota bacterium | reverse complement strand
GGGCGTGGATGGTTTTGTTTGATTTGAAGCGATTCTGATGAAATTCCCTTGACTATCACGCCTCTTTACTCTACCTTTGCAAATCTTTTTCAGAACCATCTGAAAGACATTTCCCCGATGAAACTATCTTCCTTCAGTTTTGAAATACCCGAAGAGCTTACCGCTCTTTATCCTTCTGAACCCCGCGACAACTGTCGTATGATGGTTGTGCACCGGGATTCGGGTAAAATTGAGCACCGGTACTTTCGCGACATCCTCGAATATTTTGGAGAGGGGGACGTGATCATCCTCAATGATACCAAGGTATTTCCGGCCAGGCTGATCGGGAAAAAAGAAAAAACGGGCGCGAAGATCGAAGTTTTTTTGCTCCGCGAACTTAACACCCGCCAGAAACTCTGGGACGTGCTTGTAGAGCCTGCGCGTAAGATCCGTGTGGGAAACAAGCTCTTCTTTGGCGAAAATGACCTCGTGGCAGAAGTTGTGGACAATACCACCTCACGGGGCCGCACCATTCGTTTTCTCTTCGACGGAGAAAATGAAGACCTGCACAAAATGATTGACCATCTGGGCAAAACACCTTTGCCTCAGTATATTCTGGACCAGCGTAAGCCTGAGGTCCGGGACCGCGAAGACTACCAGACCGTCTATGCCAAGCATGTAGGCGCCGTAGCGGCTCCCACAGCAGGTCTGCACTTCACCCGCGAACTGCTCAAGCGCCTCGAACTCAAAGGCGTGGAGCAAGCCCACCTCACCCTCCACATCGGTATCGGTATCTTTACCCCGGTCGAAGTCGAGGACCTCTCCAAGCACCGCATGGATTCGGAGTTCTACTCCATCCCTGCATCTGCCCGCGACCTGGTGAACGAAGCCAAGAAAAACCGCCACAAAGTCCTCGCCGTAGGCAACTCTGTGATGCGCGCCATCGAGTCCTCTGTCTCTGCCAACCGCATGCTCAATGCCAACGAAGGCTGGACCGACCGCTTTATTTATCCGCCCTACGATTTCTCTATCGCCAACAGCTTCCTCACCAACTTTCACCGCCCAAAATCCACCCTGATGATGATGGTGTCGGCTTTTATGGGCCACGAATTTATGATGAAGTGCTATGAAGAGGCGGTAAAAGAAAACTATCGCTTTTTCAGCTACGGCGACACGATGCTGATTCTGTAAATGAAACTCGGCGCAGTCATTGTAGCCGGCGGCTCAGGCACACGGATGGGAAGCGAGATTCCCAAGCAATTTCTTCCTCTTTCAGGCGTCCCGGTTCTGGCGCATACGCTCTGGCGTTTTCTCTCCTATTCTCCTGATCTTCAGGTAGTTTTGGTATTGCCCGCCGCGCAGATTGCGCGATGGGAGGTCCTTGCCGATGCGCATATAGACTCCGCTGAGCGCAGCAGGATTGTTCTCTGCGAGGGAGGCGCTACCCGCACCTTATCTGTAGGCTATGGCCTCCGCTGCCTTGCGGCGCTGGCGGGTAGTCCGGCGGAGATGCTGGTGGCCATTCACGACGGCGTGCGTCCGCTTGTATCGGCGGCCCTGATCCGGGCG
>RDXT01000027.1 GCA_004292985.1 Bacteroidota bacterium | reverse complement strand
CTGGAGCGCCTGGTACTGGATCGGCGCTACCATCACAGGCTTGTCTTCCATGCTTGTGAGGTCGAGCAGACCAATGGTTCCCTGATAGCTGCCGCCCATAACCTGCACAGGGTTGTTGGGGTCAAAGGCGAGAAAAGCACTTTCCCCACCCGCGCTCCAGGTCCATTCGCGCACATCTATATCGCCTCCGCTGGTGTTCCGGCTGGCGATTTTCACCGAAGAATTGTCCTGCTGGCCCGCGTAGATGTTGTAGGGAAACAGGTTGTCGGTGTTGATGCGGTAAAACTGGGCAGTGGGCTGATTGTCTTGCGAAGACCATGTTTTTCCACCATTGAAACTGATGGCAGCACCACCGTCATTGGCCATGACGAGGTTGTGGCTGTTGGCGGGGTTGATCCAGAGCTGGTGATAGTCGCCGTGGGGCGCTTCAAAATAGGCCCAGCTTTTGCCTCCGTCAATGGATTTTAGCGCAGGCGAGTTGAGGACATACACGACCTCCTCATTATTGGGATCGGCAGTAATTTCGATATAGTACCAGGCACGCTGGGTGAGGCGGTGGTCTTTGCTGACGCGACTGAAACTTTCCCCTGCATCATGGCTGACAAAGAGGCCGCCCAGTTCTTTCTCGGTATTGCTTTCGACGAGCAGATAGACTTTGTCGCTGTTGGCTTTGGAGACAGAGACACTCATTTTACCCAGTTCTTCGGGCAGGCCTTCGCTGAGCGGTTTCCAGGTTTCGCCTGCATCGGTGGACTTATAAAATCCGGAGCCTTTGCCTCCGCTGCGCACTTCCCAGGGCAGACGACGGTGGTCCCACATGGCAGCATAGAGGATACGTGGATTATTGGGGTCTATCGTCAGATCGGCGCAGCCCGTATTGTCATCCACATAGAGCACCTTACGCCAGTTTTTACCACCGTCGGTGCTTTTATATACGCCCCGCTCGGAACTGGGGCCGTTGAGCGCACCCTGGGCAGCGACATATACCACATCAGGGTTTGCGGGGTGAATGCGAATCCATGAAATCTGGCGGGTAAGCGCGAGGCCGAGGTGCTGCCAGGTCTTTCCGGCATCGGTGCTTTTGTACACGCCATCACCATAGGAAGTCATCACGCCGCGGGGGGCATGCTCGCCCATACCCACATAGACCACATTGGGATCGCTTTCTGCCACAGCTACTGCACCGACAGATCCCGTTTTGAAAAACCCATCAGACACATTAGCCCAGGTAATTCCGGCATCGTCGGTTTTCCATACGCCACCGCCGCAGGTTCCCATGTAGTACACAAAGGGCTGACCCACAACGCCTGTAGCCGTCACGGAGCGGCCTCCACGATAGGGGCCGATGTCCCGGAAGTGTAGCGGTTTAAAATAGGTATTGAGGTCAGTGGCGACCGATTTTGGTGCGGGTGCAGGAAGGGTTGCAGGGCTTGCCACCGGCTTTTTTTGCGCAAAGACGCCTGCTGCGGTCAGCAGAAGCACTAAGGTTAGGATAACGTTTTTCATAAATGGAGAGAAGCAGGATTGATTGGGGGGTAAAATACAGGATT
>RDXT01000026.1 GCA_004292985.1 Bacteroidota bacterium | reverse complement strand
CTTCTTCAAATTTGTGGTTTTGCACCGCAATCGGAAGAGAGGTGAAGGTGGAGAAGTTCAGGTGGCGTTTGCCATCGCGGATGTGGTCATCGAGCCACCAGGCCACCGGCTGAATGCCCGCGTACCAGGGATACACCGTGCTGTTGCTGTGGCAGTCGTTGCAGGCGGTTTTGAGCAGGGTCTGCACATCAGCCGGTACAGGGTACTTGGTTGCGATGCCCTTGCTCTCGTCGCCCGAATTGTTAGGCGCAGGACGGATGAACTGGATGACTACGAATATGCCCAAAAGAGCAATCAGCGCAGGTCTCAGGAACTTTTTCATTGTTATGTGAGGTTGTTAGAAAGGGAAGTGTAACAAATATAGGTATTCAGCCCGGAACCTTACTGATTTCCGTTGCCTTCTCCCGCTTTTACGTCATCATTGTTCACAGACTTGGCTTTGCGGCGGGGCGCATCGAAGGTCATTTTACCCAGTTTGTAGGTAAAGTTCACTTTGATCCCCCGGTTCAGCCTCAGGTCTTCATTGACCGAAGTAAACTCTGGAGAACTCAGTTCTGTACGTACCCTGATGCCGCGGGCCAGGAAGTTTTCGGCGGAGAGACCGATGCTGCCTTTTTTGTTTTTGAAGTCTTTGCGGGCACCAAGAGAATACACATAAAAGCCGCCCTGGCGTCCCTGAAGCTGCACCTGTCCGCCTCTGATGAAGCTAAAGCCCTGGGCAGTCCAGCCTTTGCCGAAGGTAAGCTGGGTCATGATGCGGCCATTGATGTTGAAGCCGGAGTTGCTCAGGGGCACAGACTGACCGTTGATGGTGGTGCGACCTTCGAGGAAGGAATAGAACATGTCCACGCCACCGTTGACTGTCCATTTAGGGGTGATAAACACGTTGGCAAATACGTTGGTACCAATGGCCTGTTGTTTGCCGATATTTTCAAAAGTGGTGATAATCGCGCCCTGAAGTTCATCGGAAGCCTGGCGCACCTGGGTAATCGAGTTGTTCGTAATACGGCCGAAGAGCGAAACGTTGAAGTAGGTCTTTTTTACGTTTTTGCTCAGGCTCAGCTCGATGTTGTCGGTCATTTCCGGCTCCAGATTGGGATTACCAATGGTAATGTTCTGGGTATTGGCGGTGTTGTAGTTCGGGTTTAGTTGCTGAAGGCCCGGACGCTGGATACGGCGGTTGTAGCCTACTTTGATCGCACCTCCGGTTTTGAGGTTTTTGGAGATGTTTAGGCTCGGTACCAGTGTGCCGTAGTCGGGAATCGAGAGGGTGTCTTCTCCGACAATTTCAGCAGCAATATTCGTGTATTCATAGCGGGCGCCTCCTTTAAAGGTCAGCTTGCTTTTGGTCGAATAGGTATACGACAGGTAAGTAGCAGCTACATTCTGGCGGTAGTCCAGTATCCCCGAAGGATTATTCTGGTCAATCAGAAATTCACCCGTAGCGCTGTTTGAAATCTCATATTTGTAATCGCTCACTACCTGGCGGAAAATGCCCTTGCCTCCGAATTCCAGCATCTGGTTGCTGCCGATCGGGTGCTGATAGTCACTC
>RDXT01000300.1 GCA_004292985.1 Bacteroidota bacterium | reverse complement strand
TTCGCTTGTGGGCCGCTACTATGCGATGGACCGCGACAAACGCTGGGAGCGCGTAAAAAAAGCCTATGACCTCCTGGTACATGGCAAAGGGGATGCCTTTGCACATGCCGCCGATGCTGTGGCTGCCAACTACGCTTCGGGCAAGACCGACGAGTTTATGGATCCTGCTGTGATCACCGAAGACGGACAGCCCATAGCGACCCTTCAGCCCGGAGACGCTGTGCTCTTTTTTAACTTCCGCACCGACCGGGGCCGCCAGCTCACCCATGTGCTGACCCAGGAAGATATGCCCGAACAAGGCATGCACACCCTGCCCCTGCATTATACCACCCTCACCCGCTACGACGAGAGTTTCAAAGGGGTGGAAGTGTTGTATGAAAAAGATAACCTGCAAAATGGCCTGGGTGAAACCCTCGCCAGACGCGGCAAAACACAGATCCGCATTGCCGAAACAGAAAAATATCCCCACGTAACCTTCTTTTTTAATGGAGGCCGCGAGGAAAAGATGTCCGGTGAGCGCTATCTGATGTGCCCTTCGCCCAAGGTAGCCACCTACGACCTCCAGCCCGAAATGAGTGCCGCCGACATCCGCGATACCATTATCCCGGAAATCGAGGCCCAGTCGGCTGATTTCATCTGCCTCAACTTCGCCAACCCCGACATGGTGGGGCATACGGGCGTGTTTGCTGCTGCGGTTAAAGCCTGCGAAGTGGTGGACCAATGCACCCAGGCGGTAGTCGAAGCGGCCCTCCGCAACGGCTATATCGCCCTCGTAACTGCCGACCACGGAAATGCAGACTGCATGATCAATCCCGATGGTTCTCCCCACACGGCGCATACGACCGCGCTGGTACCCCTCTTCCTGATAGATGCGCAAAACCGCTATACCGTTACGGGCGGTGTCGGGAAACTCGGCGATCTGGCCCCGACCATTTTGTACCTCATGGACCAGGAGCGTCCGGAGGAAATGACGGGCAATATTCTGGCTCAAACCCTTCATCAACCCGCATAAATACAGCCGCTGGAACGGAAAAAGATGCATTTTTTCAGTCAACCTCACATGTTTCCTTGTTCTTGGCAGGCATGTAAGATTCCGGGCTTCTTCCTGAGCCTGTTTGTTCTGATCAGTAGCTGCACTACGGGCGACAAAGGCCCTGTGCATCCTGACAAGCAGGCCTTTACTGCCCAGATGGATGAAAGTTGCGGGGAGCTGACCCGCTATATCCGCAAGATTGTGCGGAGCGATGGCGAGGACCGTATTGTTTATCAGGGGGATTCGCTCCATATGGACAAATATGGCTGTGCCGTGATGCGCGATTTGCATGATTTTTACGACATGCACTACGATGATCCCTATCGGCGGGGCCTGATGGATACCCTGAGCAGCCGCGATACCCTCATTGCCCGTGCAAAATCGGTAGCTGGCGACAATACTGCCCTGGTATTGCAGAAAACAGTCCGCATGCCCGACGGAAAGCTCCGTTTTGTCTATTCTGAAACGCACAAAAGCTCCTGGCTGTACCAGATGCAGGTACATTCTGCGCTGCAATTTGACTCATTGGGACGCTACCAGACCCACCGGATCGAGATCAACACAGATGTGCCGCTGATTGGCGGGCATTTCCATACGATCATCAAGGCGACGGGCTTTTATGAATAACTGGTGGCTTGTTTTTGTGGGGGGCGGCATCGGCAGTATGGTGCGGCTGGCCTTTTCAAAAATGATTCCCTGGACAGGGCAGGGTTTTCCCTGGGCGACCTTTTGGGCCAATATGCTTGCCTGTGTTGTTATGGGCCTCGGATGGGCTTTTTTGTCCCGCCGCCCGGAGCTGCCCGAGTCCTGGAAGATCCTGATTCTCACAGGGTTCTGCGGCGGATTTTCGACTTTTTCCACCTTTAGCCTCGAAAGCCTGCGCCTGATCCAACAGGGTGAATGGCTGATGGCCCTGTCGTATGTACTGGCTTCGGTGCTGATCTGCTTTGCGGCCCTCGCCCTCGCGGTTCGCGCGGGGATGATGTAAGGTTTGACCATTCCGGAGCGGGTAGGGCGGTGGATTTGTTCCCAAATCTCCTTTTGTTAACAGCCCCCCCGGCATCACGACAGATTTTTGATTTGCAGGGCTATGCTTTTTTCATAGTTTTGACTTGAAGATCAAACGTAGTTCTGCTACAGGTCTTCAGATTTTCCCCAATTAACCTACCAAGGTACCCCAAATCGCTCCGCCTTTCCCCAAGGCGGGGCTTTTTATTGCTGTAAGGTCTTGATCAACCTGCAAGGTCTGGGAGACGCTTGCAGGTTGTGTTTTCGATTACATCGTTTTCCATTTGATGCCGCAGCCGATGGCGCGGGTAAGGGTCTGGCTCACGGGTTTGCCTGCGAGGAGTTGGTTGACGGCGTCACTTACATAGAGCTGGCTGGCACCTTTGGCAGATTCACTGCTGTTGTCAATGGCACCGATGTAGCGCACAAATAGCTGACTGTCAGCGCTTTTTTCGAGTACGAATACATGCGGGGTGCGATTGGCACCATAGGTGCGGGCGACTTCCTGGGTTTCGTCCACGAGGTAGGGGAAGGTGTATTTTTTGTCTTTGGCGCGTTTGACCATTTCCTCAAAGGAGTCGCCGGGAACCGCACGGGGATCATTGGGGTTTATGGCAATGACCGGATAGCCTTTGGGACGAAATTCTTTGTCTAATTCGATGATTCGCTGCTCATAGGCCTGGGTATAGGGGCATTCGTTGCAGGTAAAGACCAGGATAAAGCCTTTTGCATTAGGAAAAGAGGCAGGAGATACGGTTTTGCCGTCCACATTTTTGAGGTTGAAGGGCTGCGCAAGGTCTCCCACCTTGTATCCGGCAGGTGTTTGGGCCGATACTACCGTAGCGGCCAGGAGAAAGAGGGCAAAAAGGAGCTTTTTCATAGGAATAGATGGGTTAATATGTCGAATTAGGTTTATTTACCCGCTTCCTGAAGCAATTCCAGGACCCAGGTTTCGAGTTCTGCGTAGGTGAAGCTTTTTCCGGCAAAGTCCCTGACCCCTTTGGCGGGCCTGACAATGAGCGTAGCAGGGATCGCGCCGCCCCAGTCGGGACTGATTTTGGGCATCCAGGCATCGTAGTCGGTCTCGGCGAGGAGCACGGTTTCGGCCTGCATGTTCCGTGAGGCGATAAATTTACTTACCGTTTTTTTCTGGCTGGGAAAGTCGAGGCTGACAAATAGCACCTTTACCCCCTGTGCTGCATATTTCTGGTTAATTGCCTCAAAATGAGGGATTTCCTCTACACAAGGTCGGCACCAGGTGGCCCAGAAATTGACAATCAGCAAGGTGTCGCCAGCCCCGGCGAGGCGGCTTTCGAGGTCGGGCATTTTCCACTCGCGCACTTGCTGGGCACTTGCCGCAGTCGCCAGCAGGAGACAGAGGCAGAAGTGGGTGAGGCGTTTGTGCATAGAGATATAACGTTGTACAAGAAAGAGAGTTTTCCATACCTTTAACGAAACTTTCTACCTCTTTAGCCACATGAACCTCGATTGGGATTTTTCGCTCGTCAACGTGGATGGAACCCTCGTTTCCCTCTCCGGCTATCCGGATGCGCGGGGCTTCATTGTCATCTTCTCCTGCAACCACTGCCCTTATGTGATTGCTTCGGAGGAGCGCATCAAAGAACTTGACCGCCGATACACGCCGCTGGGTTTTCCGCTGATCGCCATCAGTTCCAACGATGTGGCGCAGTATCCGCAGGATTCTTTTGAGCAGATGCAGGTGCGTGCGCGGGAGAAGGAATTTCACTTTCCCTATCTCTATGACGAGAGTCAGGAGGTGGCCCGGCGCTATGGTGCGGAGCGTACGCCTCATGCCTTTGTGTTGCTGCGGCGCGCGGGTGAATTACACCTTATATATAAAGGTGCGATTGATAACAGCCCCCGCGACCCTGCAAAAGTTACTGAGCGTTATCTCGCTCCCTTCCTCGATCGCCTGATAGAGACGGAGGAAGCTGAATATCAGGAAGTTGCAGCGATTGGATGTACGGTGAAGTGGAAACTTTGATGTGGCAAGTGGTAAACAAGAACCTATGTCTCTCCTCCGCTCCCGGCTCCTTTCCTGGGCCTCTCAATTTCCCTGCTGTGCGGTGTTCGACACCTGCGGTTCGGACAAAGACCGCTACGGCAGCTATGAATGGCTGATCGGGGTAGGGGGGGCGGATGCGCAGCGGATTGAGACATGGGCTGAGTTTGAGGCGCATAGGGGGCGCTGGCTGATGGGGATTTTGCCCTATGAGCTGAAAAATCGCTTCGAGCCGGGTCTGCGCAGCCGCCGGGCTGCACTGGTATCATTTCCGGAAGTCGCTTTTTTTGTCCCGGACTATGTGGTGATGCTGCCAAAAGGAAGCAGCCAGCCGCTTTGGTTGGATGCGGAGGGCAGGCCGCTGGACCCTTTGCCGCTGGAGTCTGTTCCGTCGCCGGAGCCACCTGCGTGGGAAAAACCCTCATTTAGCCCCTTCACTTCCCAGGAAGCCTATCTTGAATCCATCCGCACAGCCCGGGCCCATATCCGGGAGGGCGATTTTTACGAAATAAACCTCTCGCGGGCTTTTGTGGCGGAATATACCCTGCCCGATCCCGTGGCGCTCTACCAGCAACTGACCCGTATTTCGCCCATGCCTTTTTCCGCTTTTGTGCGATATGGAGAGAAATACCTCATTTCTGCCTCGCCTGAGCGATTTTTGCAGTTGAAAGACGGCTACCTGAGCACCCAGCCCATCAAGGGTACGGCTCCCAGAGGCGCTACGCCGGAGGAGGATGAACTGCTGCGCCGCCGCCTCCGCCGCTCGGTCAAGGAAAAAGCAGAAAACATCATGATCGTGGACCTTAGCCGCCACGACCTGCACCGCTCCTGTGTTACAGGCTCCGTAACGGTGCCACATCTGTTTGATATACAGTCATTTGCGCAGCTGCACCAGATGGTCTCGACGATCCGGGGACGCTTGCGGCCCGATGTCTCAGCCCCGGAGGCCATCGCCCGGACCTTCCCGCCGGGGTCTATGACCGGAGCGCCCAAGGTCATGACGATGGATATGATAGACCAGTTTGAGCCGGTGGCGCGGGGGGCCTATGCCGGATCGGCGGGATATATCAGCCCTTCGGGCGAGTTTGACCTGAGTGTGATCATCCGCTCGCTGATTTACGATGCCTCAGCGTGCTGCCTGAGCTACCATGTGGGAGGGGCTATTACCTACGACTCCGCACCGGAGAAAGAATGGGCCGAAACCGAGGTCAAGGCGGAGGCTATCCGGCAGTTGTTTGGGATTTTTTAGCGGCCTGGATCGAAATTGGGTGTCTGCTCTGCTGTGGATCATAATAATAGACATTTTAACCCGCCTTACAGGGTGCTCTCAATTATGTAAGAATGAAGCGGGTCGCTGAGCGTTATCCTAAACACCTCCGACGGAGGGCTGGAGCGTTTTCCCCTGCAGGCGGGGGCAAGGGGGTGGTCCGAATTTTTTCACATATAAGTCATTGATTTTCAATTATTTAGAATAAGTCCACCCCCCAGCCCCCGCCAGCGGGGGAGATAAAGGGTATTTCCCGCCAGCGGTGCAGATAATGGGTTTTCACCATGGGGATAGAGATCAGGCCGTGGACTATATGATTATGGATGCCTATAGCATTTAAATCCCTTTCTCTACCTCCTCCCCGAAATCTGAATCATTGTCTGAGCTATGTTTAGACAAAATAGCAAAGCATTGTATATATTTTCTGAGGAATCTTCTATATTTGTATCCCATTCGGAGAGATGCCAGAGCGGTTGAACGGGCCTGACTCGAAATCAGGTGTCTGCTTTATTGTGGACCGGGGGTTCGAATCCCTCTCTCTCCGCTTTCCCAAACAGCTTTATTGTAGACCGGGCGGTGCCACGGGCATGCCTTTGGCATTCGAATCCCTCTCTCTCCGCAGATATGTTACGTAAAAGGTGGTCCCGGGCCGCCTTTTCTGTTTTTACGGCAAAAAAGACGATTGCTTTTTGTCATTGTTGATAAAAAATGAGTGCCTGCACAATAAATAAAAACAGGCTGCGGATAGCTGAAAATGAATAGGTTA
>RDXT01000025.1 GCA_004292985.1 Bacteroidota bacterium | reverse complement strand
CGCATCATGAAGAAAAAGGACTGGTGAAGCTCCTTGTATTCACCTTCACTCAGCACGCCCAGGCCCAGCAACTGGTCGAGACGGTCCTCGGTGTTGATGGCTGAAATGCGGTGGTTCAGGGCATATATACGGGCGAAATCGCTGATGATGCTCATCGCCTTTTTAAGGTTCACACCCTTACGGTCCTCTTGTTCAACCAGTTGGAAGCCACCGAAGAAGGTAAGGGGCGGCTTGTTGACTAAGCTTGCCCGGCTCAGTTGCAGCAGAAAAGAATGACTGCTGTTCCGCAGAAGGTCTGAGGCATAGCCCTGCACATCTTCCCACAGCGAGGCATCTCCATAAATCACGCGGCTGTCGAAAAATGCGCTGGCAGTCATCACATGCTCCTGGGTAGGATTGTCGGTCCAGGTCTCAAACTGCTGTTTCCATTGCGAAACGGGGCGGTTCCAGAGAGGATTCTGCGCCATCAGTCCTCCTTTGCAATAGACAAATCCTACTTCATTCAGCTCGTCGGATATGCGCACACCCAGCTGGTGAAAGTACTCCGCAGCTGCATCTTCCTCATGCTCAGGCACATCCTCCCAGACAAGCGCATTGTCCTGGTCGGTACTGAGGGTTTGTTCTCTGCGGCCTTCGCTGCCCAGTGAAAGAAAAGCGAAGCGGACAGGCGGTGCGCCGAGGTCTTTGATGGCCCTGCGGATAATGTTGCCAGTGATCGCGTCGGCGAGCGTACTCACAATCGGTGTAATGATCTCAGGACGCACACCGCGCTCCAGCAGGTTTCCTACGATGCCCGGCGCCTGACTCCATTTCATGTGCAGGCCTTCCTGGGTATATTCGTGGCTGATGGACTGGATAAACAGAAACGGTGATTTGCTCTGCGAATCGAGGAGCTTTTCAAGGGTAACGATCCCGGTAAATACACCCTTGTCCCTGACGGCCAGGTGCTGCACTTTGCGGCGGAACATCTCCAGAATAGCCTCATACACAAAGGCTTCCGCATGTATTTCAAACACGGGCGAGGACATAATGCGGCTGACAGGCTCCTCTACATTCCGGCCTTCGCTCACCACTTTATTACGGAGATCGAGGTCTGTCACGATCCCCTGTGGCTGCTGGTTTTCGTCCGTAATCAGCACATAGCTGCGCCGGTAATAGGTCATCGAGCGGGCCGCTTCCCGGATAGATGTGTCGGGAGAGCAGGTGTTGAGCTGCGAAGATACCTGCTCCCTTACCTGGCGGGTAAATGCGAGATCCGAGGACTGAAAGCTGGTTTTGGTTTCAGGATTGCGGCTCAGGTGGGCCGTATAACCTCCCTGAAGCATGCGCTTGCCAAACTCCTGGGTGAAAAACTCATAAAAGCCTTCGTATTTCTGGCAAAGCTCCTGAAAATAGATTTCCGGCAGGTGGTAAATCACACTCTGCTCCAGTGTCCGCACGGAGCGGATGGCCTTCTGGTTGTTGAGCAGGATAGAAATAGCGCCAAAGGTTTCTCCGGGTCCAAATACCTCGCGGTGGTCCTGCTGCCCGTTGGCAAGCAGAAAGTATTTCTC
>RDXT01000299.1 GCA_004292985.1 Bacteroidota bacterium | reverse complement strand
CCTAAGGCATCTTCCGATCCGCCGATGCTGAGGAGACTCTTGATTTCACCGCCATAGGCACCCAGTACCTGATCGAAGAGGTCCCAGGTTTTTACTCCGATGCTGGTTCGCTGGTAAAAGGCATTCCAGGGATCGGGCGTTTTGTATCGGGTAACCCCCAGCAGGCCTTCATCTACCACCGCGAGGGTATAGGTCATGGGCTTGCCGGAACTTTCGCTCACACTCACCTGAAAGCGGCTCTCAGGCTCCAGCGATTCGCGCATGGCAATGACAGGGGTCAAATGGGAGGCAGGGTCTTCGACTTTAAAAGGAAGTACGCCATACAAACGAATCGGAAGGTCGTTTTTGGTTTGGGCATGCGGCTGCAACAGGGTGACAAATGCATAGGCATTGGGCGACATTTCCGCCGTTGTCTTAAACTTGTACTGGGTCGTACCGGCTTTGGCTTCGATCCACTCTGTCTGCAGTACTTTGGTGCCATTCTCAATGCTGATGAGTGCGCGGCCTGCCACACCTGTGGGGATGGTCAACGTAACGGTTTCCCCGGTGGAATACACTTCTTTATCCGCCGAAAAATTGAGCATGGTAGCGCCGCCCTGGTCTTCGCGCTCGGATGAGCGACCCACAAAACTCGGCCAGTCCATATACACAATCACCGAGCTGGCGTGGCCCTGATCGTCCATTACGCGCACAAGGTAGCGGCCCCATTTCTCTGCGGGAACATTCAGCGTCCATTTTCCGACACCATTTACGGTTTTGACATTGGCCGACTGCGCTTCGTCGAGCGTCACTTTGCCCTGATAGGTCGGAATGTCATTGCCGGAGTGGTCATACCACCAGTTCCAGCCCAGCTTGTAGATCTTGATTTCCACATTACTCGATACCGGATTGCCATTTGCATCAACGGTGGCAAGGTCAACCTGATAATCCCTGTCGGTATAAAGCCATCCCCAGCGGTAGTCGGGTTTAGGAGGTTTGATGCCCACATAGACAGGGTAGGGGCTGTAGGGAATGGTGAAACGATCGGTGCTGAATGCGCCTCCCGGCTCGAATACACGGGTTACGAAGCTGGCCGTCAGTTGTCCCGGCGCTTCGGATTCGGTGGTGATTTTCAAGGGGATACGCGCCGATCCGGTTTCGCTGAGTTTGCCTTCGAAGAGGGTTTGCTCCTCGCTGCTGAACTGCCGCACCGGATCATCGAAGGTATATTCCTTGTATTTGGGGAATGTCGTTTCGGCTTTGCGCAGGGTAACTTTCACATCTGTTTTAAAGCCTTTGGCGATAGCGCCGTGCAGCCACTGCGCCTTCAGGTCGGCCACCGTATTTTCATTTACCTTAGACAAAAACGCGCTGCCGAAGTTCATTTCCATCTTCAGGCGGTTGGGCATAATGGCCTCTACCCGGA
Source organism: Bacteroidota bacterium (assembly GCA_004292985.1). Lineage (GTDB taxonomy): Bacteria > Bacteroidota > Bacteroidia > J057 > J057 > RDXT01. The sequence goes on along the minus strand of RDXT01000299.1, from coordinate 4,705 downwards.
AATTCTGGGTAAATGTAGAGCCGCCTACGCGCACGCGGGCGAGGTAAGAGCCGGTCGGCGCATCGGGTTGGGTCTGGGTATGGAAGGTGTAAAATCCATTCAGTCCCTGCGTGCGCACGGTTTTCTCTACAGTTTGTCCTTTGGAATCTATCAGCTCAAAGGTAATCGGGTGGTCGGCAGGCAGGCTTTTTTCTTTATCTTCCAGAATAAAGTTCAGATACATCATATCGCCGGGCCGCCACACGCCTCTTTCGCCATACAAAAAGCCTTTGACACCTTTGTGGTAGCTGCGTCCTTCGACATCGAAGCGGCTGAGGGTCAGCGACGAACCATCGTCTAAGCGCAGATAGCCCCGCTGGTTGCCGCTTTTGGCGATGAGCAGATAGGGTTTGCGGGGCAGGGTCGCACGGGCCGAGCCGTCCTTGCCGGTGGTATGGCTGGCGATAAGCTGGTGCTGGTAGTCGTAAAACTCCAGTGCCACGTCCGAAATAGGCAGCGTGGATTTAATATCAGTCACGAAAAAGACAGATCCGGTACTTCCGGACTTGACGATGAGGCCCAGGTCCGAGGCAAGGATGTTTCGCTTAACGATTTTTCCCGCAGTATAATAGGAATAGCTGCAAGGGTCTTCCTGTTCCTCGTAGTCGTAATAATCGTAGTAGTAGCCGTATCCGTAATTGTCGCTGCCTTCATTATAGGTATGCCAGCGCTCATCATTGGAGATCATGTCCGGCTCGGTGCCTTCCGGCACTTCGTCGCACTGGCAGAGCGCATAAGATTTGCGGAAACCGATGGCGATTTCATAAATAGCCCCCGGATCGGCATTAATCAGGCTGCTGAGGTCGAGCGAATGGCGGTTCCAGCTTGTGAGATCCATCGAGGCATTGGCATCGAGGTTGATTCGCTTTTTGGCGACTACCTGCCCCACGCGGCGCAGTTCATCATTGCCGCCCAGCTGGTTGATCTGCAGGAACTGGGGAATGTTATTTTCAAATATTTTAATCACCCGCACATCAATGGCTTTCAGGCCCACGGCCTCAAAAACGAGGGGCAGGGTGCTGGAGCGGGGCAGGATATTTCCTTTGCCGATCAGGCGTACCTCCGGAGCGATCTCTGTGAAGGCCAGTGTTTCGTTCAGGGGCACATTCAGCAGGTCGCCTTTGCTGCTGCGAATGCCTGGCTCGATTCGGAGGGTAGCTGATCCGGTGATTTTTTTCTGGGGAAAAATCTTGACTTTATTGCCCTCGGCTGAGATTCGCAGGGGCACATCGCCGATCCGCAGCAGTCCGCTGAAGTCCTGCGCAGCGTCGAGCGGCTCCGAAAAGTCGAGGGTAACAAGTTGCTCAGGCTTGCTGGTCGAGCGGGTGTGCAGCAATACAAAATTACCTTTGGCAGGCACTTCGATCTCGGTCTGGCCTTCACCGCTCATTTTTGCAGTACTGCCGTCCCATTTTACCTTCAAAACCTGGCTGTCAGTGCCTCTTTCTAAGCTATCAATAACAAAATAATGTAAATTATCATCTCCTTTGTGCTCCCAGCGGATCACAGGCTTGCTCCAGCCAAACTCAGCCCGGAGGATTTTTTCTACCTGATCATCTGCCTCAAAATCATTTGTAACCACCTGACCACTCACCTTTTGGTAGCTTTTGCTGCCTCCTGAGACAGACTTTACATCCGTAATCTCCACACGGGCACCCTGGTGGCGCGTACCGAAGCGGAAACGGAAGGTACTGAGCTTCTTATCTATGGCCGGGAGCAACTTGCGCATCTTCAGGTCGGCTTTGAAGACCGTGCCGGAAGGCAGTGGTTCGTCGGGAAAAAAGGCGAGGGTACGGCTGTCATTCCAGCGCACCTTGCCCGAAATGGCCGGGGTAAAGGCAAAGGGCGACTCGTCGAGCACTTCGCCGATGCGCGAGGTGTCAATTACGTCGTAGGCAAACTGCACCAGCACAGGCGATCGCCGCGAAATCTCCCCGCTGGTATAGGCGGAAAGGTATTCGGCATAGGCAGGATCGAAAACGCCGTAGGCGGCATCGGTCTTTCGCTTTTGGACATAGAGCGCGGCAAGAATGAGTAAGACGGCAAGCCCAGACAGGCCCAGCCAGGCAATGTGCTTAGATTTCATACGGGTGTAAATGGAGAGTATGTATTCGGCTTAGTGCGCTTAATATAGGCTATATTTCAGAGTATTTCAACTTTTGACGCTATTATTTTAGCTCGTCCTTGATATCGCAAAGTAATTCCAGAATTTTGCCGGAATGGATATGCTGTTCCTGAGAATCGAGGAGTCCCGGGTAATAAAAGGACAACTCTTCATCGTGAATGCACAGCAGCCCTGCTTCGAGGGGATTAAAGACTTCGAAGAGAGTTATTTTAATGTCTTCGCTTAAGATTAAACTGCTGAATATCATGTCATTGGTGAGGATTTCGAGCCAGTTGGAGATGCCGTGCCGCACCACAAAAGGGCGGTCTATCACAGCCAGTCCGTCAAATTCTGACCAGTCTGGATTCCGCCGGGAGATGCGCAGCGACTTGCGGTTGGGATTGGTCATGGGCAGAGATATTTTCAGGCAGTAGCGGGCTTCGCGCTTGCCCCGCACATGCAGGCGCGCTACGTCTATCTGCACAGGATACTCGCGGTGCTGACCAAAAATGGTGAAGTTCAGTTCGTTTGCATAGGCAATCTGGAGATGATAGGCATCGGCCAGCGCCTGATGAAGGGCTTCTTTGCGCCGGAAATTCCGGTTGCGCACAAATCCCACGCCCACCGACCCGATCGCCAGCAAAATGACCAACAGAAGAAACAGCTCAGAACCCATACGGCTATGTATATGGGCGAAAAGTACAACAAGCCCTCCACATGCCCAACTATTCTGCGGCTATTTTACTTCACACATTTCAGAATGATTTTTACTGATGTGGTCCTGCATTCATTTTTAGGTGATTGATAATCAATGGGATACGGATTTATATGTCCGCTTTCCGGCTCAGATTTCTTACATCTTCTCTCCAAAGCCCGTTTGCGCGATAAAAAGTCCCTTACTAAATAGCAACACAATCAATGATCATTATCCATATCTGGTCTGCTGCATGAAACATTCTTTTACGCTTTTTCCGCCTTCAGTATGTGTAACGGTTTGCTGGCTACGCGGAGTTTTGTGATGTAAATGGATGTTACTGAAGAAGTTATGGTAATGAACGCATATCGGGAGAAAGTATCCCGGAAACATAAGGTACTGGTTCTCATCCGTCGCACGGAGGCGCCCTCGCCTGTGGTAACGATGCTCAACATGGCGGGATACCAGACCGAAACCCTCATTGCAGAGGATAAGTATGATTTTATCCGGGCGCTGCTGGTTACGGTGCCGGACCTGATTATTGCAGACGGCTACGACCCTGCGACCGGCCTGCCTATCCTGGAAGTGGTGAAGCATATTTATGAGGCAGTCCCTTTTCTGGTGTTGCTGCCTGACAACTCCAAAGAGAAAGTAGTTGCCTGGAAGGGTGGGGGGGCCAAAGAAGTGATTCGCGCCGATGAGTGGGAACTGCTGCCCATCGCCGTCAAAGGCTCTTTGTTTCAGAATATAGAAACACGCGTACTGCTGACCCAGATGCGGGTATTTCAGCAGATCAGGGCTAATATCGAAGGGCTTAATTCGATTCTCAGCTTCATGGAAGAAAGCGGCAGGCACCCTTCCAATTTCTCCACAGACGTGTGCAGGCAGATTGAAACCTCGCTGGAGTACCTCCACGAGCTTCAGGAAAAGCTGCGGCAAAGCCAGAAAAAAGCCTGAATCAGGCCTGAAGCACCAGTGCAACTGCCTCTTCGAGCAGGGCAGATTTTTCTTCAAGATTCAGGGAGAGCGGGAGCTGCGCCAGGCCGATGAGCCTGCGGATGATCTCCACGCCTGCCAGTTGCATCAGCAGGCGCTCATCGAAGCCTGCCGGCTGACGGTAATGCTTCAGCAGCGAGTCAGTCGCTTCTTCGGGCTGAAGGGCCATCATCATGTGGGCGACAGCCACCGAAAGGTCAAATTCGGGCGGCCCGAAAAAGCAAAACTCCGGATCGATTACCTGCACACCCCGCGTGGTCCGCAGCCAGCTCCCCGGATAGTAGTCGCCATGCAGCAGGGTGCTGCCATCGGTCAGGTACAGATTGCCCAGTTCGGCGACCTTGCTTTTTAAGGCTGCATCTGTTTTGTAGCGCATGGCGATCTGCTGGAGGCCGGGCGTGACCGTATCGAGGCTAAATCCGTTGTCCTCCATCAGCGGATGATGGAAGATATGCTCGGCATTGAGCGCACGCATGGCGCGGTTGGGCAGGCCTGCGGGAACTGTCTCCAGCGTGATTTTTTCATGCAGCAAAGACAGGTACGCCATCAGCGCCTCGATTTCCGCTTCCTGCAGGTGGTTACCCGGCTGGTAAAGGGAGGTAAAGTCGCTGCTTTCGCCCAGATCTTCGATCATCAGCAGGGCGTTTTCGGTATCGCTGTGATACAGCTCCGGCATATAACTCCGCAAGTCCTCATACGCCCGCACGAGCCCGTAAAAATGCCCTTCGGTGAGTGCGCGATCTCTGGGAGCGGCAATGGAAGGATATTTTTCGACATATCCGCGCGATTGTTTCAGGATAAAACTGCGCGTATTTGTCTGAATGCGAAGGGTATAGTTCATGTTGCCTTCGCCGGGTCTGGCTGCAGAAAGC
>RDXT01000024.1 GCA_004292985.1 Bacteroidota bacterium | reverse complement strand
CCCTGTGAGCCATAATGCCGCACCGTGCGCCCATTGATGCGAAACTGAAGGTCGTCACGGTGAATGCCGCTACTGGTATAGCCGAGGGCGCGGTCTTTGTCATTGGCGGAGAGAATCTGGCGGTACCAGGCATCGGGGGTGTTCTCTGTTGTTTGCGAGAGATAAGCGAGGGCGGGCGTTTCGCTTTCGGAGACGATGCGGTGAAAAAAAGACTCGAAGAGGGGCATAAATTCTTCGAGAAAACGCTCGCGCCCGGCGCGGATGGCCACAGCGGGGGCCAGCATTTGTCCGGCCCAGAGTTCGAGTTGCTCGCTGTCCCAGGTATGCGCCCGCAAGAAGCTGCGGATCAGGGCATTGCGCTGGGTGAGGGCGCGCTCGTAGCGGATCAGTTCGCGCAGGTAGGCAGGATCGTATTGTGAAATGATCATGTCGAGGAAGCGGCGGCGGTCTTCGGCGGGGCCGTTGATCAGGTCTGTGTCCTGGGGAAGCACCGTGACCAGCGGAATCTGACCGATGTGTTCGCTCAGGCGCTCGACTGGTTTTTGATTCACCAGAATTTTTTTGCCTTTTCCTTTCACAAAATTACACTCGACGGTCCGGCTCACCCCATCGCGCATCACTTCGGCTTTGCTGAGGAAAAAAGAGGTCTCTTCCTGCACCGCCTGAGGGTCCTGGCTGCTGCGAAATCCGCGCGTAAATGCCAGATAATGAATAGCATCCAGCACATTTGTCTTCCCTGAGCCATTGGGTCCGGTGAGGCAATTGATGGCCGGACTGAAGGCTATCGAAAGCTCAGTATAGTTGCGAAACTGACACAGGTCCAGCTTTTGAAGGTATAAAGGGCGCAGTGGGTCCATCAAATGCAAAGGTAATCAGAAAGGGATTCATGCATTCATTTGTAAATCATCGCGATAATCCTCAATTTCGTTCGCTGATTTTCACTCCATACGCAATTCATTGTTCCATGGCCAAAGCTAAGACCAAAGCCCCGACGAAAGAGGTGCAGTCCTATGATAAAGACCTGCTCTTGCACTGGTACGAGCAAATGCTGCTGATCCGCAAATTCGAAGAGCGGGCCAGCCAACTGTACATGCAGCAAAAATTCCGGGGCTTTTGCCACTTATACATCGGGCAGGAAGCCGTTGCCGTTGGCATGGAAACCGCCCTGCGTCCGGATGATTATGTAATCACTGCCTACCGCGACCACGGCGGTGCACTGGCACGTGGCGTTTCTGCCAATGCCTGTATGGCCGAGTTGTACGGAAAAGCTACCGGCTGCTCCAAAGGCAAAGGCGGCTCGATGCACTTTTTCTCCAAAGAGCATGGTTTCCTCGGCGGACACGGCATCGTAGGCGGACAGATTCCCCTCGGTACGGGTATTGCCTTCGGTGCCAAATACCAGGACACGGGCCGCATCTGTATCTGTATGATGGGCGACGGCGCTACCCGCCAGGGCGCTCTGCATGAGTCATTTAACCTGGCCATGCTCTGGAAACTGCCCGTGATCTACATCATCGAAAACAACAACTACGCGATGGGTACCTCGGTAGAGCGCACG
>RDXT01000023.1 GCA_004292985.1 Bacteroidota bacterium | reverse complement strand
GCCACATCGGAAAGGGTCTCCGTGTCGCGTTTTCCCAGGGTAAGGTCACCGGCGTAGCTCCAGTTGCCTTTTTGATTGGTGTAGAGCGTGCTACGGGTCAGTTTGTCGTTGAGCACCTCGCGCTCCGCCAGTTCGCCATTGAGATATACCTTTAATCCGGGGGCCTGACTCAACCCATCATAAGTAACAGTGAGATGTGTCCATTCACCCACGGGCAGGCAGTCTGTGGTGCGCACCTCGATACAGTTATCGGGCCATACGTGGTTGAGACTCATGGTGATACGTCCGTCTTCGAGCAAGGAGCAGACATAGCCCCGGTTGCCGTTAAAGAGGCCTCCGGTTTTGCTGAAAAGAGGGCCTGGTACGCTGTCGGACATCGGTTTTACCCAAAGCGAAAGGCTCCAGGGTTGGTTGCGTTCCCACCAGCCCAGGGGTTTGGGCAGATATACATAGCTGTCGCCCCGGAAGAGGATACCCTGGCCTTCGACCCCTGGCTCAGCGACCAGCGGACGGTCTTTGTCGCCGCCAAACAGCGCCTTGTTTTTGCTGCTGGCCGTATTGGCATAGGTTTCGGCACTCCCTTCTTCGAGGGGAATATGGGCCAGCAAACCGGGAATTTCTGCCTTAGGGGCCTTGCTTTTTTCCTGTATCCAGGCCTGTATGTCTGAGGCTTCAACCGCGCTGAGGGCCTCTCTTTTGCGTTTTATTTCCCCTGCTTTCACATCCAGAAGGCTAAGTGAAGAGTCGGCCCTTGCATCGGTCAGGGTAAGGGCCGGGCTGGCAGTGCCGCTGTAGGGAGCAGCGCCGCATTCATTGACGCTGTTAAAAAAGCCGAAAAGCTGGAAATATTCTTTTTGCGAAATGGGGTCGTATTTATGGTCGTGGCAGCGCGAGCACTCCATCGTCAGGCCCAGAAAAGCCTTGCTGAAGGTCTGTGCGCGGTCTGCTACATATTCGGTGCGGTACTCTTCCAGGACAATGCCCCCTTCCTGGCTCTGCATGTGGTTGCGGTTAAATGCTGTAGCCAGAACCTGCTCGCGCGAGGGGTTGGGCAGCATGTCTCCGGCTAATTGCCAGACCACAAACTGGTCCATGGGCATATTTTTTTGAAAAGCGCTGATCACCCAGTCGCGCCAGGGCGACATATCGCGCAGGCCATCGTCCTGGTAGCCATGCGAATCGGCGAATCGGGCTATATCGAGCCACTCGGTGGCCAGACGCTCGGCAGAGGCTTCGGTTTGCAGCAGACGGTCCACAGCTTTCTCATAGGCCTGCGGAGAAGAGTCGGCCAGAAAGGCATCCTGCTCTTCGAGGGTAGGAGGTAAACCCGTGAGGTCGAAGGTTACACGGCGCAAGAGGCGCTCTTTGTCGGCCTCGGGCGAAAAAGAAAGCCCCTCGCGGACCAGACGTTCCCCAACAAAGGCATCTATCGGATTGACGAGGGGAGTTCCGGCAGGCAATGCGGGAATTTCCGGCTTTACGGGCGGGGTAAAGGCCCAGTGTTTTTTCCATTGGGCACCCTGGCTGATCCATTTGGCGATTAATGCCTTTTCATACTCCG
>RDXT01000022.1 GCA_004292985.1 Bacteroidota bacterium | reverse complement strand
GGGATAATCTTGCGTGAAACGAAGCTTTTGCGTATATTGTTGAGGCAGTAGCATAAAGACTTAGATATTGACGGCATGAGCGAACTTGATATCCAACATTTCATCCTCAGAGCGTTGAGTAAGATGTCTTTAACGCAACAATACAGGCTATTGGCGTTCATCAACTCCATAGTAGCGGTACCAGACTCAGAGAAACCAAAGGGCATTCTCAGATTTGCTGGGGTGTTCGATGCAACGGATGCCCAGGAGTTCAAGGCGTCGCTGAGGGATTGTGAATAGTTGCCCTTGTCCCTCCCTGCGGCGAAAACCACCTACATTCACCGCAATTTTGCGGAGAAAAATTTGTATATTTGCCGCAAACCCATTGTAAGGCATGGCAACCTACATCTATGAGCATCCGAACTGGACAGCGTTTACCTGGCAAGACCGGGCCATACACGTTGTATTTGGGGAGGTGCGCTTGCTGCAAGGCAAAATCATCGGGCAAATGAACAGCCTGGGGTTTTCGGCCAAAGAAGAAGCCACACTGAGTGCCTTAACCTTAGACGTAGTCAAATCCTCGGAAATAGAAGGCGAAATGTTGAATTACGACCAAGTGCGCTCCTCCATAGCCCGGCGCCTGGGTATCAACACCGCCGGACTGGTGCCAAGCAGCCGCCACATAGAAGGAGTGGTAGAGATGATGCTGGATGCTACCCAGCGTTTTCATTTACCCTTAACCGAAAGCCGACTGTCGGGCTGGCACGCAGCACTTTTCCCTACAGGGTATAGCGGTCCCTACAAAATAGAAGTGGGACAATACAGAACCGGAGAAATGCAAGTGGTTTCGGGAGCGATGGGCAAAGAAAAAGTGCATTACGAGGCCGTAAAGGCAGCACAAGTAAAAACAGAAATGGATGCATTTCTGGATTGGCTCAACAACGACAACAGCCTCGATCCTGTGCTAAAGGCCGCCATCGCACACTTCTGGTTTATCATCATTCACCCTTTTGATGACGGAAACGGGAGAATCGGGAGGGCGATCACAGATATGTTGCTGGCCCGTGCTGAAGGAAGCGGAGAGCGGTTTTACAGCATGTCGAGCCAGATACTGGCAGAACGCAAACAATATTACGAAGTGCTGCAACGCGTGCAGCACAGCTCAGGGGACATTACAGAATGGCTCGACTGGTTTTTGCGTTGCCTGAAAAACGCGATGCTCAGCACAGAAAGCACGATGCAAAACATCCTGCACAAAACGGCGTTTTGGAAACTGCATGAGCATACGCCCATCAACGAACGCCAGCGCCTGATGCTGAATAAACTGTTTGAAGGTTTTGAAGGGAAATTACAAACTTCAAAATGGGCTAAAATGGCCAAAACCTCTCCTGACACCGCCTTGCGGGACATCAAAGACCTGGTAGAAAAAGGCATCTTAATACCTACAGACGAAGGCGGAAGAAACACCAGCTACCAATTAGTACCTGTCAAATGGGAATAAGACCGCTGCAAGCATGACAAAAAACCTCCTGTGGCTCTGCGCAGTCCTGCTCTCCGCCTGCGCGCCCCGCCCGCAAGCGCC
>RDXT01000021.1 GCA_004292985.1 Bacteroidota bacterium | reverse complement strand
AGGGAGGCGGGGAACATCTGGTTGGCCAGCATACCCAATCCGAAGGCTACCTTTTGCCCAAAGGGGACTTTGTGAGAAGTAGTAGTAGTAGGAGTACTCATTGTTAGTTAGTAGGTCATTTGTAAATCATTATCGTCTGAATCGCCTTGGCGGCGATTCTCACATGGGTAAATTGTTCTCCCAGGGATAGCACGAAGTGCTTTTCGGTTTCTCCGGGGTTAAAAACGACTGTTGCAACAGAGCCGTCAGGATTCCGGGCGGCAGTAAGGAGGAGTGTGTCGTCCGAAGACTCAACTCCTATGCGCACAGCTCCTGGCCGGATAAATCTACTGAAATGGGCCATGATATAATACAGCGGGGTGAAATACACCTCGTCGCTCGCCGGATCAACGATCACAGGGGCCGTGCACCAGTTTTTGAACCAGTTAGGTCCCCCTTGCCTGTCCAGCACCATGTTCCAGTCTATCCAGCCATCCACCCAGTTGTTGAGGCAGCCGATGATGTCTCCCGCATAGCGGTTTACGGGGGTGTATCTGGGGTGTAAGTGCTTTTCATGATCGGGCGCCCAGTCCCATCCCCAGTCGGTGGCTTCTTCGCTCCAGTACCAGGCATCGTCCTGCCAATGGGGCACCTCGGCATCCACACAGGCCTCCGACTGAATCAAATGTTTTCCGGGAGCCTTATTATGAGCGTATTGCAACGCGTCGGGAAATACCTCAAAGGTACTGGCATACCAGTGTATGGCGGTGCCGTGGTAGTATCTTGAGGAGGCTTCATCCCTGTACATCACATCTACCCACTGCTGCAAATGCTCGCGGTTCTGGTCATAGCCCAGAATTTTCACATGGCCTTTTCCATCGGCTTCCAGGGCTGGCCCCAGGTGCTTTTGCACAAACAGCGTCATTTCTTCCGGTGTGTAGTGCATGCTCTCCCAGTTGTTGCCATTGCCCAGCGGCTCGTTTTCCACGGTAATGCCCCAGATGTCTATCCCCTCGGCTTTGTAGGCGTCGATGTATTTGGAGAAAAACAAGGCCCAGGTGTCGTAATATTCCGGCAGGAGCTTCCCTCCCACCCACTGCTTGTTGTCTTTCATCCAGGGAGGGGCCGTCCAGGGAGAAGAAAGAATGCGAAATCCCTCTTTGGATACAGCCAGGGCATCCTTAATCATCGGGATGAGGTCGTCCTGGTCTTCGCGGATGGAAAAATGGGTCAATGCAGTGTCGCCTGCTACAGGAGCGTAGGAGTAATGGCCCAGCGAAAAATCGCAGGAATTGATATGGGTGCGGGTCAGGGAATAGCGGGCGCCGCTTTCCCCGAAATACGCTTCTATGATTTTTGCGCGGCTTTCTTTGCTGAGCTGGTTCAGGAGCGAGGCTGATGCCTCTGTAAATGAGCCTCCGAATCCGGTGAGGGTCTGAAAGGTTTTATCCGGAAACAGCGTGACCGTTGCGGCATTGTCAGTCGCAGGAAATTTCCCTATTTGCCGGAGCTTGTTGCCACCTGCGGAAGTTTCAAAGACTTCCACATTCCCTGTTGTATCCTGTGTGGCAGACGCACCGGG
>RDXT01000298.1 GCA_004292985.1 Bacteroidota bacterium | reverse complement strand
TTGTTGGTGGCAGCCGTAGCCAGGCCCGCGCAGTGGGTGCCGTGGCTGTGGCGATCCTGGTCGCCCTCGCCGCCTGTGCGCTCATATATGCCCGAAAGGTCTTCATGTCCGCTGTCCACGCCCGTATCCACGATGGCTACTTTGGCTTTGCGGGCAGGCTTGTGTTCTTTTAAAAAGGCATATACCCCATTGTAATCCAGCTTATCTGCATACCACTGGTTCTGGAGATAGGGATCATTGGCGAGAAAAGCATTGCCCGAAGAAGCGGAAGGCTCTGGCGCGGGGTCTTCTACACGGATGGGATCGTTGGACTCGACGTGGTCCACGTTTTCGACATCGTGTTTCAGGTCGAGCATCAGCGCGTCGCGGATGGCAGAGTCCACATACACGATATAATATTGTGCGAGGTCTTCGCTTTCGGCCATCGAAATATTGGGGAAGGCCCTTTCGAGGCGTGCATGGTATTTGTCGAGGATCACCTGAATTTCGGCGGGCTTGTCATCGGGTCCCAGTTCGACGAGAGCCTGGGAGACAGCGGAGCTGTTTTGCTGCCAGGGCTTATCAAACACATGAATCAGGAATCCGAGGAAATAAATAGCGCCTCCCAGGATCAGGGCCAGAATGCCGGGGGCGGCAAAGAGGAGGGCTTTTTCGCGGCGGAGGGCCAGATAGGCGGCCCCGGCCATTACACCCGCACCGGCTTCAAGCAAGAGATGTGCGATGCGGTAAAAAAGGCTTTCGGCGGGAGAGAAAAAGGCCACCGCAAAGCCTGCGACAAACAATCCAAAAACGGGCAGGGGCTTGAAAGATCTGCCATTGCTGCGGCTCACAATACCTCTTGCGAAGAGGAGAAAGGCAGCAGCAAAGAGGGTAAAACCGATCACCTGGAGGGTCATTGTTTGTCAGATTTTTCAATGTGCTGAATAGAAACCGGCGTGCCCCACATAAAAATAGTGAATACCTGTGCGGGGAGGGCTGTACAGGTGACCCGGAGGCCTTCCTGCTGATACGCTGCCGGAAGCGGATCTACGGGCGCATACTGAAGTCCTTTGTCATCCTGGATACCCCAGAATCCGCCGGAAAGATTCACATACGTAACAAAGCCCTGGATATGCATGGGTCAATGGAGTTAGTTCACGTTATACGCAGACCTGCCTTCGGGGTTGCAGGGGGAGCGGGGAATGCCGAACTTGCAGGAGCTTCTGATACCGGGAATTCCCCAATATTATGACATTTTCCTCAGAATCAAGCCTTTATCCACTGGCGCAGACAAAGCGGATCTTTGTATCCGACCTCGATGGCACCCTGCTGCGCAACAATGCGACCCTTTCGGACTTTGCGCGGCAATCGCTGCGGGAGATGCTCCTCGACGGACTGCATTTTACCGTGGCCACCGGCCGCAGTGTGATCTCTACGCAGCAGATCCTGGGCGACCTGCCCCTGCCGATGCCGGTGATCTGCTCCAACGGCGCCTGCGTCTCCGATCTGGCAAGCGGGCATCACCGTTTTGTCAATGCCCTCGAAAAGCCGCTCGACCGCGATATTTTTTACCTGATGCGGGAAAAGGGCCTCAATCCCTTCGTCTCTTCCTTTAACGGCAAAGAAGAACACCTTTATATAGATCATGTCAGCAATGCCGGGATGGATGCTTACTATCAGGACCGGGTTGCTACGGGTGACAGCCGTATGCGGACCAGCCCCGATGTGGCTACCATGCTGAGCGAGCAGATCATCTGCATGAATGCCATAGACCGGGTGGAGCGCCTGCGCGACATGGCGATGGAGATGGAAGAGCGCTACCCCGCCCGCCTGCAGGTCTATTTATATGAGGACTGGTATTCGCGGGGCTGGTACTGGCTTTCGATGTATGACCGCCTGGCGACCAAGGCCTACGCCATCGAGGTGCTGATGCGGGAATATGGATACTCGGCAAACGAACTGACGGTGTTTGGCGACAATATCAATGACCTGCCGATGTTTCATCTGGCGGGTAAGCGTATCGCCCCTGCTAATGCCATTGAGGAGGTTTTGCAGATCGCCGACGAGACCATCGAAGCCAATGAAACTGATTCTGTGGTCAATTATCTGCGAAAAGCGACCGGTCGCTACGTTTTGTGAGCAGATTACCGGATGATTTTTTTATTTTACCTACATGGTAGGTGCATGGCCGGTATGGCAGAAAATACGATCCCTCAATCCTGGCAGGTGGTTACCCCTGCGGGATGCCCTGTGGCCGATTTTTCATAAGCCTGCCCCCGAACTTCAGGTGGACAGCGAGCTTGAACTGCGCTCCCTCCGCTGGGAAGATACCCCCCGCCTGTTTCAACTGATCGAAAGCAACCGCAGCCATTTACAGACCTGGCTCAGCTGGGTAAATAAAGTCCGCAGCGTGGACGATACCCGCTCCTTTATGCATTACCTCGACTACCGCGATATTTTTTCCGGCAGATGGGTCTATGGCATCTGGTATAAGGAAGATATGGTCGGTCTGATGGATTTTAATGAAGGTGAACGGGAGTTTATGCAGGTTTCGATCGGCTACTGGCTTTCACGCGAGCACCAGGGCAAGGGGATCATTACCCGCTGTGTGCGACGCGCCCTCGATTATGCATTTGAGGAGCACCGCCTGCGCAAAGTGCTGATTAAGTGCGCCACAGGCAACCTCCGGAGCCAGGCTGTGCCGCTGCGCCTGCATTTTGCCTGGGAAGGGATCGAGCATGAGTCGGGTACCCTCCACGGCGAGCCTGTGAACATGATGATTTATGCGATGCGCTATCATGACTGGAAGGAGCTGCGGGAAGAGGGGAGCGTGAATCCGTAGTTGGACGGGATGAGCGCGTGGAATTCTGGACAGGATTTACGGGATTAACAGGATAGATTTTGCCGAATGCATACCTGTAGAATCTCATCTCTGCTTCTATGCCCCTTTGCACCTCTGCGTGAAATCCACAGCTCTCACCTCATCGCCGTAGGCGGCGCCGTAGCCCTCAGCTCGATCGCCAGCTTAATCTCATCTAAGATCGCTTCATCTCCCAGATTTTCGAAGAAAGAAGACGAATTAAAGCGGACATTCCATTTGCTGCGGTCAATGGAAAAAATCGCCGTAGCCGCAAGCTGGTTATTTTTAATGCTGATGCTGGCCGGAAACACCACCAGATTCGTTACATCCCGGAGGGTGAGGTTGGCCGTAACCAGAAATTTACCGCCATCGGTGGACTTCACCTCCAGAATTTCGAGAGCTGCCGTAGGGAACTCCTGCACCCCAAAAAAATCGTCCGATTTGAGGTGATTAACCAGGTCCGCGTTTTTTTCAGGCTTGGTGATGTCGAGGTTGACGATACTATTCATATCTATCTCCACTTTTCCGCCTGCGAGCCTTTCCCCCACAACCAGCAGTTTTCCGCCGTTGATGCCGATGGTGCCATTGTGCCGGGTCAGGATTTCGCGTCCTTCCCATGCGATGCGGCTGGCCTCTTTGTCCACGAGATACACCAGGGCAGGTCCGGAGACTGCGCGGTTGGGCAGGGCATCGGAGATGGTGGCAGGGGGCACTTCGGTGTCGAAGGGGGCATCGGGAAGCGCTTCAGCCAGGGGTGCTGTGGCGGGTGCAGCCGTAGCGGCATTTTTTTGCTGGCAGGAAGATGCCATCAGCAGCAGAGAAACGAGGGCTAAGAAGAAGTATCTTTTCATCAGACAGAGAGTTTACGGAGTAAATATAGCGCTTTGTTTCAGCCCGGACACATAACAAAGCAGATATGTGGAGAGTTGTATATAGGTCCGCAAAGTCTTAGAATGATTCTAAAAAGGCAGCGTTTGGAAAATTAGCTTGACATTGGTTACATCCCGAAATATTTTTGGAAACCTCAAATTACCCAATCTAATCCTTTTGTATGAGCGTTATCGCCTACTTATATTCATCCTCAGTAGGGCGGAAACTGACAATGGGGCTTTCCGGCCTCTTTCTCGTTTCATTCCTGTTCGTCCACCTCGGAGGCAACATGCTGCTGTTTGTCAACGACGAAGGGGTGATGTTTAACCAGTTTGTCCGGTTTATGACCACCAATCCGGTGATTAAAGTGCTGGAAGTGGTGCTGTTTGGCGGATTTATCGTCCACATCATCTACGCGGCCATCCTGACGGCCAAAAACAACGAAGCCCGCCCTGTCAAGTATGCCTACAGCAAAGGCAATGCGGGTAGCAGCACCTGGTTTTCACGCAATATGGGCCTTTCGGGAACCATTATGCTGATTTTCCTGATTGTGCACGTGACGATGTTCTGGGGTAAATTTCACTTCGGCGGCGGCCGTGAAGTACCCATAGAGCAGGCATATCACCAGGTATGGAAAGTAAAGGAAGTCCCTGAGATTAAAAACGATCTCGGCGAAGTGGTGCTGGCACACGAAGGCTATATCAACCGCGAAGCGCTGGAGATCATGAAAGCGCAGGGAATCACTACGGTGAATGCAATTTCGATGACCGATGTGGTCAATTATTCTTTCTCCAACATTCTCGTTGTGCTGCTGTATGTAGTAGCGATGGTGCTGCTGTCATTCCACCTCAACCACGGCTTTCAGAGCGCTTTCCGCTCCGTAGGATTTGTCCACTCCAAGTACACCCCTGCCCTCAAGGGCCTGGGTCTGATCATCTCGGTGGTCTTCCCGGCTATTTTTGCCGCCATGCCCATCTGGTACTTTATTAAACTCACGCTTTTACCTCATTAATCCAACAATTCTCATGAAACTGGATTCCAAAATACCGAAAGGCCCGCTGAGCGATAAGTGGGATGAACATAAATTTTCGATCAAGCTGGTAAACCCGGCCAACAAGCGCAAATACAAGATCATCGTAGTCGGTACAGGTCTGGCAGGCGCTTCGGCAGCCGCTACCCTCGCCGAACTGGGCTACCAGGTAACTACCTTTACCTTTCACGACTCTCCCCGCCGCGCGCATTCCATCGCTGCGCAGGGAGGGATCAACGCTGCCAAAAACTACCAGAACGACGGCGACTCTGTGCACCGCCTTTTCTATGACACCATCAAAGGGGGCGACTACCGCGCCCGCGAGGCCAATGTCTATCGTCTGGCGCAGACCAGCGTAAACATCATTGACCAGTGCGTGGCGCAGGGGGTACCTTTTGCCCGCGAATATGGCGGCTACCTCGACAACCGCTCCTTTGGCGGCGCGCAAGTATCGCGTCCCTTTTATGCCCGCGGCCAGACCGGGCAGCAGTTGCTCCTCGGCGCCTACTCTGCCCTCAGCCGCCAGATCGGCCTGGGTAAAGTAAAGTCTATGACCCGCCGCGAAGTATTGGACATCGTGACGATAGACGGCCACGCCAAAGGGGTGATCTGCAAAAACCTCCTGACCGGCGAACTTGAACGCCACGCTGCCGATGCCGTGCTCCTCTGCACAGGCGGATACAGCAACGTGTATTTCCTTTCCACCAACGCCATGAACTCCAACGTTTCGGCGGCATGGCGGGCACATAAAAAAGGCGCATTGTTTGCTAACCCCTGCTACGTACAGATCCACCCGACCTGTATTCCGCAGCATGGCGATTACCAGTCCAAACTCACCCTGATGTCCGAATCTCTCCGGAATGACGGCCGCGTGTGGGTGCCCGGGTCGGTAGATCTGGCCGAAAAAGTGCGCAAAGGTGAAGTGAAACCCAGCCAGGTGGCCGAAGCAGACCGCGACTACTACCTCGAACGCCGCTACCCGTCCTTCGGTAACCTCGTGCCCCGCGACGTAGCCTCCCGCAACGCCAAATATGTGTGTGACGAAGGCCGCAGCGTAGCCCCCGGTGGCGAAGCGGTGTATCTCGACTTTGCGGAGTCTATCCAGCGCCTGGGCAAAGGTACCGTCGAAGCCCGCTACGGCAACCTCTTCGAGATGTACCAGCGGATCACCGACGAGAATCCTTACACCACCCCGATGAAAATTTTCCCGGCGGTGCACTATACCATGGGCGGCCTCTGGGTGGACTACAACCTGATGACGACCATCCCCGGTCTCTATGCCCTGGGCGAAGCCAACTTCTCCGACCACGGCGCTAACCGCCTGGGAGCCAGCGCCTTGATGCAGGGTCTGGCCGACGGCTACTTTGTGATTCCGTTTACGG
>RDXT01000020.1 GCA_004292985.1 Bacteroidota bacterium | reverse complement strand
CAGGTCGGCTGGTGGGGACATATCACAGGTATCTTCCTCTTTCTCAATTATTTACCCTATTCCAAGCACTTCCATATCATCATGGCCTTCCCCAATACCTATTTTTCCCGCCTCGAACCTGCGGGTAAATTTAGCAACCTGGGCAAGGTACAGGAGGAGGTAAAGGCCATGCTGGACCCTTCTTACACCCCTGTCGAAGATGAGCATACCCCCCAGCGTTTCGGTGCCAAAGACATCACGGACCTGACCTGGAAAAACCTGATGGATGCCTATTCCTGCACTGAGTGCGGGCGCTGCACCTCCGTTTGCCCGGCCAACCTCACCGGAAAAAAACTTTCGCCCCGCAAGATCGTGATGGACGTGCGCGACCGCATGGAGGAAGTTCAGAAATATAAGCTCAAGCCCAACGAAAACGGCGTGCTGCTCCCTTCTAATGGCGTAGCCGGGGCTGATGTCGCTGCGACCCACACCCTGCTCGGCGAGCACTACATCACCGAGGAGGAACTGCTGGCCTGCAACACCTGCAACGCCTGCGTGGATGCCTGCCCCGTGAACATCGACCAGGTATCGGTCATTGTCGAACTGCGTCGCCACCTGGTCATGGAAGACTCCTCCATGCCCGAAGAGTGGGGCATTATGTTCAACAACATCGAAAACAGCGGCAACCCCTGGGGCATGCCTGCGGCGAATCGGGGGAATTGGATGGAGTGATCCTCCCGGCTCTGCTGCCGAAGCGGCACGTGTGCGTCAGCGCTTTGAGTTATCTTAAAAAAACCAACATTAGCCCATCCGCCATATAAACCTTCACGCATGACAAGCCTTTCATTTCCCCGGAAAATGATCAAACACTCTGTCTGGCTGCTCTTGCTCCTCTGAGGGCAAGGGGCTACACCCCTTGCTGTCATATTACGCCCTGTCAGGGCTTTGAAACTCTGTAAAACCCTGTTCCCTGAAAACTGCTTTGCGGCGCTTCGACAAGACTCAGCGACCGCGTTTTTGTCCCCTGTAATCTGATCCCTGTCCCCTGAACCCTGATCCCTGTCCACTATGCCTCACCTCCTCTCCGACCTCGCTGCCGAAGGCAAAAGCCCCGAATACCTCTTCTGGGTGGGCTGTGCCGGCTCTTTTGATGCCCGTTACCAGCGCGTAACGCGTGCTTTTGTCCAGATTCTCGATGCGCTGGGCGTGGACTATGCCGTGCTCGGCCCGGAAGAAACCTGCACCGGCGACCCCGCCAAACGGGCAGGAAACGAGTTTCTGTTCCAGATGCAGGCTATGCAAAACATCGAAGTGATGAATGCCTACGAGGTGAAAAAGGTCATCACAGCCTGCCCGCACTGCTTCAATACGATCAAAAATGAGTACCCCAGCCTCGGCGGAGGCTATGAGGTGATCCACCACTCCACCTTCTTGCAGCAACTGATAGACGAAGGGAAGGTCCGGATGAAGGAAGGGGGCGAGTTTAAAGGCAAAAAAATCACCTATCACGACTCCTGCTACCTCGGTCGCGCCAATGGCATTTACGAAGCGCCCCGCCGGGTGCTCGAAGCCCTCGATGCCGACCTGGT
>RDXT01000019.1 GCA_004292985.1 Bacteroidota bacterium | reverse complement strand
TTGGTGCGTGCATCGGTGAGCTGGAGCAGGTAGCTGCCAGCCGCCAGCGGAGAGATGTCTATGCCTTTGCTGAGGTCCGGGCGGGGCAGCATCATCACAAATTTGCCGTTGGGCTTCATGATCGTGATATAATACACATCGAGCGCCGGGTTGTCTTTCCGGACATAAAGGTAGCCGTTGGCGGGGTTCGGGTAGAGGGTAAAGGCCGGAACCTCAGCATCCGGATCTACGGCTGTGGTGCCTTTTACCACAAACTGCCCCATCATCCCTTCGTCTTCATGGTTGGCAAAGTGGCAGTGGTACATAAAGGGATGCTCCGGGTCGGCATAGTCAGCAAAGCGGGCGACAAAGGAAACCGTTTCATTGCGGCTCATAAAAAATGAATCTTTCCAGCCAGACTCATGGCTGCCGATGGCACCGCTGCTGCGGGAGATCAGTTTAAACTGCACATCGTGGATGTGAAAGCAGTGACCAAATACCTGGTTGTTGGTAACGGTCCATTTTTCGGTAGCACCCACAGCAACCGTATGATTGATAAGGTTAAAGTCAAACAGTTGATTATCAAAGCGGAAGGGGTTGTTGGCAGGCAGACCATTGGTTACAGTAACGCTGCGATTCACTGTAGCGTCTGCGGCAGTAAGGTAGGTGTTCTGCACCAGCGCAGTAGGGACTGCCAGAATGGGATTATTTGTCTGCGCCCCTACGTTGATATGCAGTACGGTGAAGGTTTTATTGTTGAGCAGGCTTCCAAACTCGCCGCTGGTCTGGCCTTCGCCGCCGGGAAAACTGTTGGACTGGCCTGAGTTATAGGCTTTTAAGTCAAAGCTGCTGCCGAGGGCATCGGTGCCGAGATTGACCAGGATTTCGTAGCGTTCGCCTACGTGCACAGGCAGACGGGTTACCGCCACAGGTGCGTTCAGCAGGCCGCCGTCATTGCCGATGACATAAAAGGTGCGGTTGTCGCTGAAGCCCAGGTTAAAGCCGCGCTCGGTTTCTGCGTTGAGGATGCGGAGCCGGACGACCTGTGCAGGCAGGGTAACTTCCGCTTCTGAGGTGCCATTGGTCAGCAGATAGTCGCCATACGCGGTATTTTCATACACAAACTGGTTGTTTGCATCATATCTGCGGCTGGTAAGTACCAGTGGGATGTCATCTGAGCCATAGGTCCGGGGTAAAGGGAGGGCCGATTCTGCCGCATCCCGCACAATAATCAGTCCGCCAAGCCCCTTGGTCACGTGTTCCTGGGTCATTTCGTGCAAGTGGGGGTGGTACCAGTAGGTAGAAGCCTGATTAGTTACCTTCCAGTAAGGTTCCCAGAGCGTATTGGGGGGAATCACCTGGTGCGGACCTCCGTCCATCACCGCCGGAAGGTGAAAGCCGTGCCAGTGAAGGGTAGTAGAGTCGTTGAGTTTGTTATTGACATGCATGCGCACCGTATCTCCCTGGTTCATGATGAGGGTGGGTCCCCAGAAAGTCCCGTTCAAGCCGGAGGTAATGGTTTGGTTTCCTGGCCTGAGCTGCATAAAGGTGTCTTTTAGGGTCGGGTGGAAGTCCGTGCCCGAAAGCGTAT
>RDXT01000018.1 GCA_004292985.1 Bacteroidota bacterium | reverse complement strand
GATAACTTAACACTCGCTTAAAGAGAAAATGACTACCTTGATGCTGTTTTGCAGGAAAATAGCACTGGTATGAAAAAAATCACGGTCTCCGTACTCACATCAGTGTACAATACTGACTTCGGGCTGGTCAAAAGGGCACTCGACTCGGTGCTGAACCAGGATTTTCAGGACTTTGAGCTGATCCTCATAGACGATGGCAGCGACAACGACAGCGAAACCCAACTGCTGGCCTACGCCCGTACACACGAAGATAAAATCACCTACCTCCGCCATGCCAACCGCGGCCAGGCCAATTCCATCAACCGGGGCGTGATCAACAGTGTGGGTCGTTATATCACCATCCTCGACGCCGACGACGAATACAAACCCGGCCATCTCAGTCTCTGCCTCGAAGAAATGCAGCATGCCGACCTGATCGCCTCGACTACTGAGACTGTGGTGGACAGCGACGAAAACTATTATGTGCCCGACAAGCAGGACCCCAGCCGGATGGTACATGTAGATGAATGCATTTTGTTCGCGACGCTGTTTGGCAAAAGAGAAGTGTTTGAAAACATCGGATTTCAGCAGCAATACGGGGCCGATGTACATTTTTTTGAGCTTGCCTCACAAACCTACCGCACCCGCAAGGTGGACCTGAGAAGCTATATTTACTACCGGAATATCCCCACCAGCATCTGCTCCACCCTCAAGCGGGAGCAACTGACTGTATCTGCCTGACAGAACGGTATGAAACCAGCACACACCGGGAGACAAGTGGTGATGGCCTGCCATATCACCGGGCACTATGATGTAAACCGCAGCCAGACCCTGCCCGACGATGATTTTTCCCTCGTCAAAGATTGGGCGGACTCCCTGGCAGCCCTTGGAATCGAGGGCGTTTTGTTTCACAACAACCTCAGCGAGGCTACGTGCCAGCTTTACGCCAATGAACATCTTTCCTTTATCCGCATCTCCCACGATCCCCGCTTTAACCCCAATGTCTATCGCTATCTGCTGTACCGCGACTACCTCCGGACACATTCCCAGGAGATCGAAAGCCTGTTTGTAACCGACGTTTCGGATGTGGTGGTAGTCAACAATCCCTTCATCCAGCCGCTTTTCAGGGAAAATCCGGGTACGGTTTTTTGCGGTGATGAGCCTGTTTGCCTCGACAATGACTGGATGCGTGCCCATGCTACCCACCTGCGGCAGAACATCGGAGACTACGCCCGCTATGAGGCAGACTTTGCTGCGGCTCCCCTCCTCAACTGCGGAATTATCGGCGGCGATATCCAGGTGATGCAGGAGCTGATGGAAGCCTTAGCCCATCTCCACGAAACATACAACCACAACAACCAGACCGCCTATACCGGCGACATGGGGGCCTTTAACTACCTGCTTCGCACCCGCTTTGCCGATCGCCTGCTGCATGGGCCGCCTGTCAATACGGTCTTTAAGGGGTATGAGGTGGATAGAGAGGATTGCTGGTTTCGGCACAAGTGAGGGGGATAGCTTAGGAGGGGCTGCGGAGTCTTTTTGACTTTCCGTACAATTTCCCATATTGTACCTTGCTTTTTTCCTCCTCCAT
>RDXT01000017.1 GCA_004292985.1 Bacteroidota bacterium | reverse complement strand
GGATATACCGCCCCCACCAGCAGTGACAAGGAGTTTGTGGCCGACATCTCCTTTCGCCCTTCCGGAGAAAACCGCACCTACCTCCGCCGCGAAAGCATCCTGCGGAGCAGTTCTTCTGCGATTTTTTTCCAGGACTTCCGTTTACCCGAGGGCGAATATGAGGTGGATGTAGATATATTTGACCGTACCCTCAATACCCATAGCACCCTTGTGCTGCCGGGGGTGTACCGGGTGAAAGCGCTCCGCCCCGTGCGAACCTCTGATATTCTGCTGTCGCGTGAAAAAAGCGCCCAGGGAGCCCTGAGCCGCCCCATCATCACGCCTTCGCTTACCCGCGACGACAATACCCTGCATTACTATATGGACATACAGGCGCCGGGTTTTGAGGTGCTTACGGTCCGCGCCATTTTGTATAAGGAAAAAGAAGCCGACCGCCAGGTACGTGAAACGACCTCCGCGTATCTCTCCCTCTATCAGTCCAACCGGGTGCTGTATCCTGCGCGGCAGCCCACCTTTCACGACTCTCTTTTTCTGAGCAAACTGGAAGAGGGCGAATATATGATACAGGTACTCGTGTATGAAGATGATGAACTGCTTACCGAAGAAAAAACCTGGTTTGAAGTGGGTGGCGATATCCGAAAGCGGATATTTGAAGACATAGACAAGTCTATCCGGATGATGGAATACATTTCTCCGGCAGCCAAACTCGAAGCACTGCTGCAGCAGCCCGATCCGCAGGTGAAAAAGACAGAGTTTCTCAAGACCTGGGAAAATCTCTATCGCTTTGATCCTGAGGCAAATATGGAGGCCTACTACCGGCGCGTATATACGGCAGACACCCGATACCGCGAAGGAAATACCCCTGGCTGGCAGACCGCAAGAGGGAAAATTTATATCCAATACGGCGAGCCGAGGGAAAAAGCGCTCTCGATTGATGGCGGAGACTATCTGCGCTGGACCTATGTGCGCTGGGATTTGTCTTTTTTATTCCGCGAACGTAACCAACATTACGAATTGGTCGAATAAGGGAAGAGTGCTTTATATTACTGATCCCTCATCCCCGTGATTCCTGACTTCAAAGCCTACCTTCGCAGACATTTTCCCGCAGACACACTTCTGGGCCCAGGCGATGGGGGCAAACAGCATCTGGCATTCAATCAGCACAAAATGCCTGAGAGCTTTCGCTGGATCATGTTTTTCCTGAAGCTTTCGCCCTGGGTATGTTTTATCGGATTTGGTCTGGCCTTAAGTATTCTGTTGCTGGCAAGGGCAGGGGCCGGATTTGAGCCGCTGTCGGGTATCACCCGCTTCGAAGCCGAATACCACGCACTGATAGACTTTATCAATATGCTGTCGGTCAGCGGGTTAATTGGATACGGAACCAATTATGTGGCCATCCAGATGTTGTTTAAGCCGGTGAAACGCCGACCCATCTGGGGCCAGGGCCTGATCCCTGCGCAGCGCGAAAGGATCATTTACACCCTCGCACAGGGTATGCACAAACACATTCTGAGCCAGGACCTCATCCGTATGCGGATCGAAGAAACGGGCCTTGTAGATAAGGTGTCCTC
>RDXT01000016.1 GCA_004292985.1 Bacteroidota bacterium | reverse complement strand
CCTTTTTCGGCGACGAGCACCACGCCGTTAAACGAGGCTTGCTGGTGCAGCACGTTCAGCGCCGAATCGAGGGTTTTCAGGCGTGCAGGTGTGTATTGGGCGCAAAGCGGGCCGGGTGTGGCAACCTGAAGTACGGCCAGCAGGCTGATGAGCCAGAGAGATTTCATAGGTTTGGGGCATGAGCGAAGCAAAGGGGAAAAATAGGGAATAATTTTAAGAGGAGGGGGGAGGAAATTATTTCGAACCCAAAGCCCCCACCAGTGCCTCAATATCCGCCTCCGTATTGTACACATGCGCAGAAACCCGGATAGAGCTGCCCCGCAGCGAGACATAAATGTCTTTTTCCCGGAGTTTTTTCACCACATTTTCCCCGTCAGTGCCGGGTGCTAAGGGAAACCCCAACAAATGCCCGGCACGATACGCTTCTTCTTCTACCCAAACCCCGTTTTCCCGCAAAAAAGCAGCTAAGGGTCGGGTAAGCTCCCTGCAATAGGCCTGGATTTCGGGCACTCCCCAGGCCAGAACCTGCTCTATGGCCGTATGCAGCATCGGCACTGAGATAAAATTGCCAAACTCCCCTACGTTGTAACGCGCCGCACCCGGAGCATATCCGTCCGCGTACTCGGTCAGCCGGGAAAAATTCTCCGCCTGGCTTTTGTTCATCCAGCTCTCCTCGATCGGGGTCCCTTCATTAATGCGCTCACCATAATAGGCAAGTCCCAGCGAATAAGGCCCCAGCATCCATTTATACCCGACACATATCAGCGCGTCTATGTGAAACGCCTGTACATCCATCGGCAAGGCCCCAACCGACTGCGAACCATCCACAATCAGCCGCACATCAAACTGCTGACAGCGCGCACCGATGGCCGCCAGGTCAAACAAGGTGCCGTCTGCCCAGTGGACGGAAGATAAGACGATTACGGAGGTATTTTCATTAATATGTTCCAGAATCAGCCCGTTCCATGTTTCGCCTCTTTTTTCACGGGTTTCCGGGGCAGAAATGGTTACCAGTGATTGCTCATTTTCTGCGCACCATTTTTGCAGGGAATACACATCGCTCGGGAACTCGTCCGAAACCAGCAAAGCCCTGCGGCCCGGTCTGACAGGCAGGTTTTTGATCGCCGATGCCATCCCGTAGGACACCGAAGGGATAATCGCGACCTGCTGTGGAGAGCAATTGACCAGCTTCCCAAAACTCGCTCTCAGGTGTTCTGCCCCTTCAAAAAAATCTTTGGGCTGAATGGAGGCAGGGTTTCGTTTGCGTATAAGTCCCTCTATGCCAGCCTCTTCCACCGACTTGAGCAACGGCGACATGTAGGCGCCATTGAGGTAGTGAATATGGTCCGGCAGTTGGAAGAGGTGTTTCTGAGCGTTCATGCGGGTCAGGGTTTACCCGAAACATACTGCTCTTTTTGAAGAAAGGCAAAAGAGGCCTCGGCTTGGAGAGTGTTCTTATTCCACGCAAAGAGGCAGATGCCACAGGCATGCCTTTGGCAGGAGCAGAGCCGCAAAGAAAGAAATCCTGTTAATCCTGTAAATCCCGTCTAATTACTAACTCACACATTCTC
>RDXT01000015.1 GCA_004292985.1 Bacteroidota bacterium | reverse complement strand
GACAAAGGTTACTCCACGCACGCTTCCTTCTTCGATTACGACGGCGATGGCGACCTCGACTGTTTTGTGCTGAACAACAGCTTTAAAACCCCCGACCGGATCGAGCTCTACAGCCAGGCACGCGAAGGGATAGACGAAATGGGCGGCGACAGGCTCTACCGCAACGATGCGGGCCACTTCACAGACGTAACCCAGCAGGCAGGCATCTACAGCAGCGCCATCGGCTTTGGCCTCGGGGTCTCGGTCAGCGACGTCAACGGAGACATGTGGCCCGATATTTACATCAGCAACGACTTCTGGGAGCGCGACTATCTCTATATTAACCAGGGTAACGGCACCTTTTCCGAAGAGCTGACCCGGAGAATCAGCCTCACCTCTGTCTCCAGCATGGGGGCCGACATCGCAGATATCAACAACGATGGCCTGCCCGAAATTTTCAGCACCGACATGCTGGCAGCCGATAATTACCGGCTCAAAACCATGACCGCATTTGACCCCTACCACCTTGAAGACCTGAAATACCGCAGCAACTACCATTATCAGATCCTGCAAAACTGCCTTCAGTACAACCGGGGAGATGGCAGCTTTCAGGAAATAGGCAACCTCTCCGGCATTTCGGCGACCGACTGGAGCTGGGGAGCCCTTATTTTTGACTTTGACAACGACGGATGGAAGGATATTTATGTCTGCAACGGTATTTACCGCGACATCATGTACCTCGATTTTACCAGCTTTCTCAAAGACCAGGCTTCGGTAAAAAAAGTCGTTACGGAAAAGGGGCGCTTTGACTTCCGCGACTTTGTGCCCTACATTCCCTCCAACAAACTGGCCAATTACGCCTTTGTAAACCAGCGCGACCTCACCTTCAGCAGCCAGGCAGCGCACCTGGGTCTGGGCGAACCCAGCTTCAGCAATGGAGCCGCCTACGGCGACCTCGACAATGACGGCGACTACGACATCGTCGTCAATAATGAAAACATGCCCAGCTTTGTCTATCAAAACCATTCCGAATCGCTCACGGGCCACCACAACCTGCCTGTCCGCTTCGAAGGCCCCGCCCTCAACCCTGACGCAGTGGGCGCGCAGGTCGAAATCAGGTGCGCAGGCCAGCGGCAGGTGCTCCAGCACTACCCCTCGCGGGGATTTGAGAGCGCAGTGGCTCCCGGCCTGCTCTTCGGCACCGGCAATGCGACCCACATAGACACCCTCCGCGTGATCTGGCCCGACCGCCGCAGCCAGACACTCACCCGGATAGAAGCAGATAAACCCTTGACCCTCAAATATTCCGACGCAAAAGAAACCTGGAGTCCCGCCCGCAAAACGGAGCAATCTCTGCTTGTGTCGGCACCCGAACTGCTCAAAGGGCCTGCCCGCCATACCGAAAACAATTTCAACGACTTTAATACCGAAATTTTGCTACCCAGGGCCCTTTCCACCGAAGGCCCCCGCCTGATCACAGGCGATATCAACGGCGACAAACTCGAAGACTTTATCCTCCCCGGTGCGCGGAACGATCCCGACAAGCTGTTTCTCCAGCAACCTGACGGCACTTTTTTGGGCAGTGTCCCGGC
>RDXT01000297.1 GCA_004292985.1 Bacteroidota bacterium | reverse complement strand
TTCGAATCGGTGCTGGAAAACGGGATGCGCGCCCTCAGTGCAGATGAATTTGAAGCCGTAGCCGACAGTACCGGAGCGCTGATCCTCGATACCCGCAGTGGCGCAGATGTCAGCCAGGGTTTTGTACCTCAGTCGGTTAATATCGGGCTGAATGGCGATTTTGCTCCCTGGGTCGGCGCTTTGATTGCCGATGTAAAACAGCCCCTGCTGCTCGTGACCGATCCGGGAAAGGAAGAAGAGGCTGTAACGCGCCTCAGCCGGGTAGGATTTGACCATCTCCTCGGACATCTGGCGGGAGGGTTTGCCACATGGGTAGCTTCGGGTAAAGAAACAGACTCTGTACACCGTATCAGCGCCGCACAGTTTGCCAGTGAGGTAAACATAGGCGAAAGTGTGGTCATTGATGTGCGCAAAGAGACCGAATATGCTGCCGAGCATGTGGACGAAGCCTATAACCGCCCCCTCGCGTCTATTAATGAATGGATCAACGAGCTGAAACCGCAGGAGCATTTTTACCTGCACTGCGCAGGCGGCTACCGCAGCATGATCGCAGCCTCTATCCTGCAGGCACGGGGATACCGCCATTTTACAGAAGTCGAAGGCGGATTTAATGCCATTGCCAAAACAGATGTACCCCGGACAGATTTTCTCTGCCAGACCAAAGTGATGAAAGCCTGAGCCTGACCAGGTAAGGGATTCCCTCACCTCGGCTGCTGGTTTGTCCTCAGATAGGCCACCAGATCTACTACCTCCTGGTCAGTCAGGGTTTTCAGCAGCCCTTCGGGCATCATAGATACTTCGGCAGTCTCGCGCGATTGTATCTCCGACTTGTTGAGCACCAGCTGGTCCTGTCCGATCACGCGGAGGGTCACCTGACGGTCATTTTCGGCGATGACATTGCCGCTATACGTGCGCCCGTCGCGGCTGGTGATGACCACCATGCGGTAATCGTCCTGAATATCGCTGCTCGGCTCGATCAGGTTGGTGAGCAGGTAACTGATATTGGCCCGGTTGGATCCGGTGATGTCGGGTCCTATATGGCCTCCCTCTCCATACAACTGGTGGCAGGCAGCGCAGGTACGCGTAAAAAGCGCCCGCCCGTTGGCCAGATTCGCCCCGGCCAGGGCCTGCTCAGTCAGCAGCCCCTGATAGCGCTTGTAGGCCACAGCCTTATCGCCCGAAATCTGATCAATCGGCCCCCAGACCTCCACAAATCCATTGCCTACAACCCTTCGCAGTTGCCGGGCGACATAGGCAGGCACATCCTGCCGGCTGATGGTGTTGTCGCGGATCGCCTGCGTGAGGATGCGCCCGTAGGAGGCGCGTGAAGACAGGGTCTGGAGGGCCTCACCCTGTTCACGGGCGTTGTAGCGTTTAAAACCGCTTACCAGCAGATGCCCGAAAGGCTCGTGATCGTAGGCGGCCATAGCCCGGATCGCATCTGTCCTGAGGGCGGGATCATTCAGCAACTCAGGCAGCACAGGCAACAGCTCTGCCCGCTGGCGGGACGCGAGGCCCTGCAGGGCTTCCTGCCGGGACTGAAGCGAAGCGCCGGACTGCCGGAGCGTACTCAGGTACTGCTGCGCAGCCTCCGTATTTCCAAATAGCTGCGCTACCTCCACTGCCAGAGGCCCGGCGCTCTTGTCAGACTTGATCGCGGCATATACAGCGGCCCAGTTGGCTGGGGCTTTGAGGTCGGAGCGTCCCTCCAGTCCGGCAATCATGCCGCTGAGCATAGCATTCAGTTGTGCGGGGCGCTTGCCGAGGGCCGCTACCAGCGGTGTCAGGGCATCGGCATCGACGAGGCGGCGTGCGGTGCATTCGGCGATAAAAGGCATTTTGCTGCCTGCCGCCAGTCCGATAGCCCGCTCCGGATATTGTGCTGCCAGACCCTCCATTCCATACCAGATCATGTTGGGGATATTAACGTCTTCGGCATCCTGGGCCTGTGAGATCAGCCCCGCTGCCATCTGCCACCGGGTTTCTGGTTCTACCCGTTGCAGGGCAGCGGCGAGGTAGCGTCTGACCACCGCCGAGGGATCTTTGCCGCTCATCTGCACCAGCCTTGCAAGTACATCTGAAGGCGGATTGCGGTCTTCGCAGCTCAGTTGGATGGCCCAGGCACGTATATACTCGTCCCGGTCGGCCAGGGCAGCATAACGTTCTGCGGGGGTAAGCGTTTGTGTAACGTGCAGCGCCCACAAAGCCCGCAGGCGGTGGTCGGCATTGGAACTGCTCTGGTAGATAGTACGAAGACGGGAGGCAGCGCCTTCGGCCAGTTTTGCCTTCCGGGCGCGGTTTTGCAGGATCACACGGGCGCGCCGGGCATGCCAGTCGCTGCTGCTGGTCTGCAAATCGGCCAGTTGGACATCGCTGAAGGTATTGAGGTCGGCATAGCGGCCCTCCCAGTCCTGGGCCTGTGATTGTATCGGGTGAATGCGGAATATTCTGCCTGTTTCTTTATTCAGCACTTCTTTCCCACAAATATCCGCATCGTGCCAGTCGAGTACGTAGAGGTCTCCTGCCGGGCCGACCTCCAGGCTGAATCCAATCCATTGGGCATTGTTGGCCTGCAAAAAATCATCTCCATGCCGGGCCACAAAGCCGGAACCTTTTACGCCCAGCACATCGGACAAGACGGCATGCTCATGGATATTGGCCATAAACAGCCTGCCCCGATGCACTTCCGGAAAGGCATCTGACTGGTAAATCCGTGCGCCTCCGTGGGCAGACTGGTGGCGGTGGTCCACGATGGTGGAGATGTCGCGGTACACATAGGGGTTAAAATGCTGGCCTCCCTGGCGGTGGTAAATGCCGCCCGGAGTGATATGAAACACGTGTGGAATCACACAAGCCGTGATAAACATCTGCCCTTTGCTGTCGTAGTCTATACCCCAGGGGTTGCTGAAACCGTGCGCGACCACTTCAAATCGTTTTTTGACCGGATGATAGCGCCATACACCTCCGTTGATATCTTCGCCTTCGGCCTCCAGCAGGTTTTCGGGAAAAGGCTCCTTGTGCCGGTAAATTTTGCCCTTGCCTACAGGCTTGCGGATTTTGGAGGGGGTGGCGAATCCTTCCAGGCCATAGAGCCAGCCATCCGGCCCCCAGTGCAGGCTGTTGATGGTCTCGTGCCGGTCGCGGATGCCCCAGCCCGTGAGCAGCACTTCGATGGACTGTTTATCCGCTACATCATCGCCATTGGCATCGGGTACAAAGAGAAGGTTAGGCGGCGCTCCCAGGTACAAGCCGTCAAATCCCACTGCAATCGCCGAGGGGAAAGGAATGCCTTCCAGAAATATCTTGCGGGTATCGGCAACCCCGTCGTGGTCAGTGTCTTCGAGGATCACGATCCGGCTGTCGCCTCCATTAGAGAAGCCGCTGCCCCTCGATTCGTAATCCCGGTTTTCGGCCACCCAAAGCCGCCCTTTATCATCCCAGCAAAAGGCCATCGGCTGGGTAACCATGGGTTCTCCTGCCCAGGCAGTAACCTTAAAGCCCGGCATCAGGGTCATGCTTTGTACAGCCTCTTCGGGGGTGAGAAATTTGGCATTTCGGCCCGCCTGCTGGGCAATCTCCCAGAGGGAAGCTGTAGTATATAAGGAGTTGCTGCCGATGTATTCATTCCATAATTGTGTGAGAGTCATGTCGTTCATCTCGCCGGTATAGACTACCACCTGGTGCCGGATGATCTCCGTTTCGCCTGCTTTGATCTGCCAGTCACCCATACGCGCGCGCACCGGACCCACACCCAGTTGCCCATCCACACGCCAGGGCTGCGGAAAACCCGCATTCTCCGGGTGGTCAAAAATGGCGATATGACCCATGTCATCCCGGCTCTCCAGTTGCAGGCCCACATCCATCCACATGGCACGCTGGCCTTCGGCTTTTTCGTTTCGCTGCCGGGCGGCATTGTTCGCTTCGCCTTTGATCCCCTCGTGCCAGGGCATACGCAGGAACAGGCCCCCGTACCCAAACTCGCCGATGGTGATGTCGGTAATGGCTTTTCCCTGCCATTCCAAATTGAGTAAAAAGCGCCCGGCCTGCTCCCGCATGGTCCAGATCTGGGTTTCCTGAAGGATCGGGGCACCCTGAGCATCTAACATTTCATAAACCGTTTGCCAGGAAACTTCGGTTCCCTCTGCCTGCAATACCTGACAAGCGACCCGCCGCCAGTAGCCCGCATCCGGATGGTGGAAATAGTCGCGTCCGATGGCAGCGGCCATTTCGGGAAACTGATCTTTCTGGTAAAAATATTTGTTGACGCTATCCATCGGGGCGCCAGTGCCATTGACGCGGGTGAAGCCCCAGTACAGGCCCGTCTGATGTTTGTGGTGGCCGGGGCTGTATTCCGTGAGGGCCGTTTTGCCGTCGGGGGTCATGATGGGATGCAGGTAGGGCCGGAAATCCGGCTTCGCCACCTGCGTGACAAGGGCCTCTGTGCCGCCAGCGCGAAAGACCGCCAGGGTACCTGCGGCTTCATCCTGCCGGACGCTCAGGACCGTTTGCGCGGAATCTGTCTGCTTCTGAGACTTACAGCCTGCTATACAGACCAATACGAGGCCTATGTACAGGCCCCACAGGGATAATACAGATCGCTTCATCGGGGAAAGGGGTTACGAGAGGCAAAACCTGGTTTCAGGGATTACAGAGTAGTTGTGGGTAAGATAGATAAATTCCCAAAAAAAAGACTAAATTATCGCTCTCACACCCAAGCCTATGCGCAACTGGCTACTACTCATCTCTTTGGGACTTGTTTTGCTGCCCGCCTACGCCCAAAATCTCGCGCCCAACCCCAGCTTCGAAGACCTCGACGACTGCCCCTGGGCGGGCGGGCAATTGGAGTACTCCGTTGACTGGTACTCGGCCAATGGCAGGAGCTGCGACCTGCTCAACAACTGCGCCCCTTTTGCAGTTACGGTACCCAAAAACAACTGGGGATACCAGGCACCTGTCAGCGGCAATGGCTACGCAGGGATTTTCACCTACCTCCACATTCCCAACTCCGGTGTCGAAAATTACCGCGAGTACCTTACGGCCCCCCTTACCGATACGCTCCTGCCCAATGCTGCGTATCTGCTTGGTTTTCAGGCCAGTCCCGCCGAGGTAAGTGACCATTTCAGCGACGATATCGGCATGTATCTCTCTGTCGGCACGCCACCGGATGATACGGTGATGCGGGTGACACCAGCTATCCGGAATCCCGAAGGGCGGCTGCTCACCGACGTAAACCGCTGGTATCCGATCCAGGGCACCTACCGCTCCCGTGGAGGAGAAACCCATGTGAGTATCGGCAATTTTCTCGACGACTCGGTAACGACCCTGCTGAAAGGGGTAAATCCCAACTTGGATGAAGCCACCTATTATTATGTGGATGAAGTAAAGGTGGTACTGTGTGGTACGGGCATTCCTGATTCGCTGGTGCTCTACTCCGATACACTGCTCTGCCCCGGTGAGCGCCTTTCTCTGCGGGTACATCCTGATCTTCAATGGCCTTATACCTGGAAAAATGGCAGCAACAGCCCCGAATTGCAGGTAAGTCAGGCGGGTGAATATATCCTCGATGTGCAGATTAACCAGTGCCTCCTCAGCGATACCATCCGCATCCGGCAATTACCGGAGTTTAACCTCAGCGCGCCGGATACGGTCTTCTGTCCCGGCGAAACCCTGCGCCTTCAGGCCATAGATCCCCGGCTGGGCCTCCTCTGGAGCGATGGAAGCCAGGGCGCTTCATTTGAAACAGGGCAGGAAGGCTGGGCCTGGCTCCGGACCGAAGAACTGGGATGCCAGCGCTACGATTCCGTTTACCTCCGGGCCGACACAAGCCGCATCGAAACAGGCCCTACCCTGCGGCCCGCAGATATCTGCGAAGGACAGGAGATAACGCTGCGATCCGGCATACAGAATGTTGATTATCAATGGGATAATGGCCAGACGGACTCCGTGCGTATGGTTTCTGCTGCGGGCGAATACCTGCTCAGCCTGCGCCGCAACTGCGCAGTCGCAGAAATCCGCTTTCAGGTCAGCACGCGGCCCTGCCCCTGCCAGGTGTTTCTGCCCAATGTATTTACCCCCAATGCTGATGGGG
This sequence comes from Bacteroidota bacterium, assembly GCA_004292985.1. Lineage (GTDB taxonomy): Bacteria > Bacteroidota > Bacteroidia > J057 > J057 > RDXT01. The sequence goes on along the minus strand of RDXT01000297.1, from coordinate 62 downwards.
TGAATGATGTGTTTCTTCCGGAATTTGAAAGCGGTGTCACCGATGCCCGCTGGACCATCAAA
>RDXT01000014.1 GCA_004292985.1 Bacteroidota bacterium | reverse complement strand
TTTCATTGACGTTTGTCCGGGGTTGAGAAGAATGTATCCGGCAGACACAGGTAAAGCATTCCGAAATCAGTAATGCTTTACAAATACTGTTCCAACCGGGGGAAGAACGCGGCATATCTATAGGGGTTAGCCCCCTGCCACAACACAAATGTATATGGCAGTTGAGTTATTTTACGTGATCTGTTCACAAGAGGTAAAATAATCACGCCAACCGTTCAAAAACACTTGCGAATCGGAACACATCTTGCATAGGAAATCTTACAGGTCGTCGTAGGTCAATCGCGAAGGCAACCCAAAGCGCAATCGGCACCAGGGGTCAGATCGTTCACGCACTCATCCTATTGATGACCGAATAATTACCGTTAAGCCCATAAATATCCATCTGCCCTGAAATGTATGGATATTCGTAACGGGTTTATATCGTTCTCTGCTGTATTATTCCATTCACAGCACCCTTTCTTACATGGGTCGAATCCCCCATCATAATTTAATCGAACGTATGTCGGATCAAAAAAAAAAAGTACTCCTTACCGGCGTAGCCGGGTTTCTGGGTTCCAACCTGCTCAAGCGTCTGCTCAGCGAAGGCCACGAGGTAGTCGGTATCGACAACCTGTGCATGGGCCGGATCGAGCATCTTCAGCCCTATCTGGAAAATCCAGGCTTCACCTTCGTACAGAAGGACATCATGGACCCGGATACCTTCAACTCGCTGGAAAAAGACTTCGACATCATTACTCACCTGGCGGCCTTCAAAATTCCCCGCTACGGCAATGCAAGCGCTACCCTCAAGGTAAACTCCAAAGGCACCGAGCATGTGCTTGAATTCGCCAAAGACTTTGCCTGCAAAACGGTTCTGGCTTCTACTTCCGATGTATATGGAATGCGCCCCGATGTGCCTTTCGACGAAGAAGGCGTGTGCGTGATCGGCAACTCCAAGGTGCCCCGCTGGGCCTATGCGGTCTCCAAACTCTACGACGAGCATCTCGGACTGGCGTACATGGACGACTACAACTTTCCGGTGAGCATCCTGCGCTTTTTCGGTTCCTACGGACCCAACCAGCACCTTTCCTGGTGGGGCGGACCGCAGTCTGTGTTTATTGACTGCCTGCTCAAAGGCGAGGTGATCCCGATTCACGGCGATGGCTCCCAGACCCGTACCTTCACCTTTGTCGAAGATACAGTTTCCGGTATCTATGCCTCTATGATGAAAGACGAAGCCAATGGCGAAATCTTCAACATCGGCGCACACAAGGAAATGACCATCCTCGATCTGGCGCATCTGCTGCACAAAATCTCCGGCAACCCCGGCGAGGCCAATGTGAAGCTGATCCCGTATGACGAAATCCAGCAGGGCAAAAAGTACCAGGACGTGATGCGCCGCGTGCCAGACACGACCAAGGCAGAGCGTATGCTGGGATTCCGGGCGCAGTTTGCTCCGGAAGATGGTCTGAAAATCACTTATGAATGGCAGAAGGCCGTACGTCAGGCTCAAGCCCAAGCTGAAACGGTATGAAAATCGGAATTATCGGGGGCGGGTTCATGGGACTCGCCCTCGCCCATAAACTGGCAGGCC
>RDXT01000013.1 GCA_004292985.1 Bacteroidota bacterium | reverse complement strand
TTCCACCCCTACGTTCAGTGCGCAGGAGCAGGCACGGGTGCGGCTCCAGCTCGGCAGCCGCACGAGTGATGTACTCGCCCACATTGTCGAAAGCAGCTGGCCTTCAGGCATTTCCACACTCGACGCACGCAATGCCAATCGTCCGCTTATCCAAGACTATAAAGCCTGGCAAATCGCCGCACTCGAAGGCATGGCCCTCTTATATATCCCCGCGACCCGCAACACCCACATGCCCGCAGAGATGCGCCCCGCCAGCGATATCTATTTCCTGATCGGGGAGGAAGGGATCGGCCCCGGTGACCCGGCAGATGAGATCGTGGAGACCATTTTTGATGCCTACGAGGCCCTCAGCTTGGAGGAAGAAAGCGAAGACAAGAATCCCGACAGCGGCAGGGCCTATATCATCAATCCGCTGGAGCTGGTTTCGACCTACCAGCTTTTGGAAAACGAAGAGGCGCGCGAGCTTCTGCTGGAATTTCTGAGTGAAGACGATCTCGACTACCTGGCAGAACTGTGTCACGAGGATGCATGGCCCTCCGGCATTTCGAGCTATCAGGCCCGCGACATCGGCAACACCCGCGAACTGATGAAGGAATATGTCACGTATTTCGCGGCCTCATTTGAGGATAATGGCAAAATGATGGTGATGGTGTATGTGCCTTTTGCGCAAAACCAGCAGATGCCCGAGGCGATGCGCCCGCAGCAGGAGGAGGGTTTTTATATGATTTTCCGGGGTGCGGGGGTGCGGGTGAAGTAGGGTTTCCCTATCTTTGTCCATGATCCGACGCCTGCCAACGCTGATAACAGGTTTGCTGCTGCTGAGCGGCTGCACCTATAACATGTATCCGAACCAGGAGATGCTCATGCGCCACGGACCTCCGGCGGCGGACCTGAGCGCCTATCGGTCGGTGCAGGAGCGACCGGGGCAGGACCCGGAGTTGGCACTGACCATGGCGCTTTCGGGAGGCGGGGCAAGGGCCTATCATTTCGCGATGGGGGTCATGCTGGGGCTGGAAGAAATGGGTCTCGCGCCGGGGCGCAATGTGCTGCGGGAGGTGGACTACTTTTCTACGGTATCGGGGGGCGGATTTGCGGCGGGGGCCTGGATCGCCGAACTGAAACGCGACTCTGCGGCCAGCCTCGCAAAGGCCTGGGATGCGCACATTGCAGAGGCCTTTTCGCGGAGCTATGGCATTCCGATTGCGCGGGGATATGTGTCGCCGAAGGTCTTTCTCACCCGGCTTAATGCAGGTGACCCGCTCGAAAAGGTGATTGACAAGCGGGTGCTGGGCGGCAACCGCCGCCATACGGTGCTGCTGGGCGATATGTACCTGCCCGCAGCAGACAGCCTGGGCCGGGTGCGTCTGCCGATGATCGCCTCCAACTCTACCGTCTATTACAACATGGCCATTCTGCCCTTTACGCCCAATGTCCTTTCGGAGTACCAGGTCTGCGGCTATACGCACCGCATGCGCCTCTACCGCAAACGCACCCCTATAGATCCCTACAAAATGCCTCTGTCGGTGGGGCTGCGGGCCAGCGGTTCCTTTCCGATTTTTGTGCCGCCCGCATT
>RDXT01000296.1 GCA_004292985.1 Bacteroidota bacterium | reverse complement strand
GCGTTTTTCTGCACCCAGTTTGTCCACTTGGGGATAAACATCTGGTGGTAGCGCAGGCGGGAAATCCAGATCGGATTCTGCTGATCGCCGTTCCAGCAGTGCTCAGCCCGGTCGCCGTAGTCCACTTCGCCATCGTAATAGGGCTGAGTGGTCTGTTCGAGGAAGTCTTCGGCGAGATATACGGCATTGTTGAGGTAATAATTGTCCATATCGCCGCAGTAGATATTCACCTTGCCCTTCAGTTTGGGACCGAGGGTCGCCCAGTCGCGCTTCATGATCCAGACGAGGTCGTAGTTTTCTTTCCAGTAGGCGGCCACGGCCGGGTCAATTTTACCGCTGACCTTGTCCCAGATGCGGGCGGGATACCCGTCGGGCCCCACAGGGGAATAGACGGCCTCCCAGATGTCCCACTGCTGGCCGGAGCGGGACTTGTCGCCTAAGGCCAGTTCGCGGTAGTTGCTCTGCCGCACCGTCACACTCACATGGCCCAGGTAGTCGCGGTGGGCGGGCCGCTCGATTTGCTGAAAGGGCCCGATGTCCGCATAGGCATTGCTGTCCTCATAGAGATTGACCTGGCAATAGGCCCGGAAATCAATCGGATCGGGGCAGGCGGCGTAGCAGGTATTATATTCGTCGGGATATTTCACCTGAACGGCCAGCGCCTCCCAGCCTCCGGTCGAGCCGCCATAGGTAAAGCGCGCCCAGCCCTGGCCGATGCCGCGAAACTGCTGCTCGATGTAGGGAATCAGCTCGTAGGTAATTGCATCGCCATAAGGACCCAGGTTGGCGGAGTTGACGGCGTAGGAGTCGTCATAATACGGATTGGCATGCTGGATTTCGATGGCGATCACGCGCGGAAAGCCGGGACCCGTCCATTGTTTATAGAAATTATAGGCTTCTTCCTGCTCTGTTTTTTTGTATCCGTGAATGCGGAAGCGGCTGTTCCAGCTTGTATCTTCCTGAATATCAGGCGCTGTGGTCCGGAATCCGCCAAAGTCCGCCGGGAAATGCCCGTGCATAACGGCCAGCGGATATTTCACATCGGGGTGGGTGTCCCAGCCTTCGGGCAGCAACACATGCGCGCCGAGGTAGATGGGCCTGCCCCAGAACTCGCTGAGCAGTTTGCTCTGGATACGGATGTGTTTGAGGTACTTCGTGTCTTCGGGCGGTGTTACGGGTGGAATGATCTGATCCATCACCAGTGTAAAAGCCTCTTTTTTCGCAGGATCGAAGTGGATTTTGATGGGTTTTGAATATAGGTTACCCGGTGCCTGGTTCCACTGGCGGCCCTCGCCGCGCTCCACAGGGAGAGACAATACACGGCCATCTTTGAGGCGATAGGTTTCGTAGAGGTCGAGCAGGGCCTGCACATAATAGTCACCCGGCGGCAGGTCTGCGAATTGCTGCAAAGGGTATCCAAAGGATTGAGTATCAAATACCTGGTCCTTGTCTGGGGCCATTGCTGTCACATTCATCCCGAAGAGCTGCTGTGTTTCGGGGCCGTCGAGAATATTGTCGCGGGGTTCGCCTTTGAGGGTATCTTTGGCCAGCATCAGGTAAAGGCGGCCATCGGTGGCAGCGTCGCGGAGGGCCTTGGGAAAGCGGATCTGAAAGCCGGGAGCCGCCGCCGGACCGGAGGTAGCCGCAGGCTGGCAGGCATAAAACAGACTCAGAATCAGGAGAATAGAGAGGTAGCGCATAAGGGCCGGGATTATGCGGTGTAAGATAGCAAAAGCCCGCAGGTTTTGAAAGGTTGCGGGCTTTTTCGTGATATGTAGGTATCTTATCGCTTCACCACCCGCCTGGTTTCCTGGCTCGTGCCGTCGCTGATCCGCAGCAGATACACCCCTGCGCTGAGGTTGCGGGTATCGAAGGTGTAGTTATTGTGGCCTGCAAGGTTTTGTTGCAGCAAGACCCTTCCCTGCACATCCATCAGTTCCAGCAGACCCTGAGCAAAGTGGCGTTCGAGTGTGATTGAAAGCACCTCTTCAAAAGGATTGGGGCTTATTTCCATCAAAGACGGGCCTACCGAGGTCTCTGCTGCGGTAGTACCGTCGGAGGAAAGGAGGGCGAGATAGGCATAAACGCTTCCCGAAAGCAACTCCGAAGTGATTGCCGAAACCACATAACCTCCTTTTGACAAAGGCAGTACATCTCCTGCTTCGTCCGAGTCAGGGGTGCCGAGCAGGGTTTCCCACTGCCGATTGCCCGATGCGTCGAGCTTGAGTAGGTATAAGTGGCCACCTACGGTATCAGCTTCCGTTCCGTAAATACCCCCCAGAATGATACAGCCGCCATCGGGCGTGAGATGGGCGCGCATAGCCGTTCCGCCGAGGCTGCTGCTGTCGTTGTCTTCATATATGTATCGGTTTTCCCAGAGTACCTGGCCATCGGGGGTAACTTTATACACTTTTATCGCCTGGCGGAACCATTCCATCGGAAGTGACTTATTTTCTGTGGTCACAACAATGCTATTCCCGTCCGGCAAAACGAGGAGGCTGGAAGGTTTGTCGTATCTTTTACCGAGGGAAAACGAGGACAGCGAATCACCCTGGCTATTGACCCGGATCAGCCAGATCGAAGGGCTTACGGTGTCTGGTAGTGCGTGATTTGCAAGGATGAGTAAATCCCCGTTAGGTAACTGCTCGACGTCCGTAGCTGTAGGTGCCTCCGAAATATACTCTTTTTCCCAAAGGTGGTTACCTTGGGCATCAAATTTTGCCAGGGTAACGGATTGATATTGACCAATAACCCCACGTTTTCCAATTAAAGCGAAACCTCCGTCTGAGGTCTGGCAGGAACCTGCGCCGTAATGGGTGGTTCCTGCATATTGCCCGTAATTTTGCCACTGGGTATGTCCGGCGGAGTCTAATTTTAAGATACTGGGCACCCGTGTATAATCTACAAAAGACTTTAACCCGGAAATCACAAATCCGCCATCCTGTGTCCGAAAGCCATCGGTAGTACTGCTGCTGAGGTAGGGATAATAGTCAGAGAGCATCTGCAGGGTGCTGTCAAAGCGGATATAGCGGATGCCATAGCCGTTTTTACGGGTAATCATCGAAAATCCTTCGCTTTCTTCAAATAAAAGGCCATCCAAGGTTATTTCTGCCGAAGTGTCAACAGCAGTTATGGCAGGAATCTGGATTTGGGCATAGGCGCTGAGGTGGAGGAAGAGAGCGGATATAGCCAGAAAATGTTTCATATTTTTCAGGGTAAGGAGTGGAAAAGTTCCTGTATTATTTGTTGCCGGAGGTGATAGTTAATACAGGAGTAAAATAATAATCGGGAGGCACAACAGCAGAAGGCAAGGACTGCCGGGAAGCGCCAGGCAAACAGGTAGAGGGATCTGTATAAAAATCGCCATCAATCTGGTCTGGAAGAGAACCGTTTACAGACGAGGTTTCGTTGCTATAGGGAGACACAAGGGCTAAGCTCGTGACGGGAATTGAGTAGGGTGCTGAAACAGTATAGGTAGAGGTGTTTATGGCTGCAATCTGGTTGCCATTATTGGCGTACAGATATGCCGAATTTGGATTAGCAATGGTGGCACCTAATTCAATCATCGAACCTGCATAGGCAGAGGATGCTGACACTATATTAAATCCTGTGAGGTCTGGGGTAAAGACAATTACTCCATTAAACGCAGTAAGCGGATCATTCCACTCGATAGCAGCGGCCAATCGCCCATCAGCTAAAAATTCCAGTCCTGATACTTTTTTGAAGGCATCTGGGGCAACTTCAAATGTAGTATGCTGGTTGGTACTGAGGTCGTATAAATGTATGATGGCGGTTGTTTCAATATGGACCGCCCAGGCAAGCTTTTTACCATCATGGGAAAGTTCTAATTCAGGGGCTAAAAAACCGTAGCCGCTATCTGATCCTTGCTTGATAATTGTAAAAGGTTGGATTGTTCCCGACCCTGTGATCCGAATCCTTGCAACTTCACTTCGCTGGTCAACAATGTAAATATCCCTTAAGTTATCTATTACGGGCTTAGAAACCGCAACCCTTAATTGCGAGGTCTCCGAATTATACCTGATTTGCTGAGCAGGGTCTAACGTCTGCGAGACAGTTTGATTATTACTATTGTAAGTTGCTATATACAGATAAGATCCATATGGTCGGCAATCCGTATAAATGCAATAGTATTTACCCACATTAGCAATGCCTGGCACTTTCAGGATAGGGCCCTCAAAATTTTCTGTAAATTCAGGTGTCGGATCAGGGTTGTCAAAAAGATCAGAGGGGTTATTCCATTTTATAAATCTGTCTTTTAACCGTAGATTTCCTCTTGAGATTCCCAGCCCATCAAAGACTTCATCTCCTGCAATATATACAATAGGGTCTCCACAATTTGTAAAGAACCCATTGGCCGAAGTTGCTGCCCGTAGATTGAATGGTGGATAACCGGGAGGTGTAAGGGGATTTGATGAAGGGTTTGTAAAGGGTAAGCTCACAATCTGACCTGTGAGAGTTCCATTCTTAACCATTTTAGGCGGATTGGTTGGTAGCACCCAATACGGGTTCTGGATCTGTGCTGCTGCATTCAAACTGGCAATACATGCCAGGAGCAAGAAGATGGCTCTGCGGGGGGGGGGGGGGGGTAAAAAGAGAGAAATACATGGTGCTGAGAATGAATTTAGGTTGTTACTTCAAATATACAGACTGTTCCTTCAAAAACAACAACATAACAAAAAAATAATATATGGAGATTAATATTGAATGAGTGTTGAAGATTCTGCGGGTGAAAATCTTACCGTTTCCCCGTATATTATGCCCAATTTCTGCGCCTATGTCATCCTTTCTCCGCACGCTCCTCACATTTGCCCTGACTACCTGCTGCCTCTGGGTCGCTGCCCAGCGGGCGCAGCGGCTTGACTACCGCATCAACTCGGTGTATGAAGAGCGCGAACCTACTCCCTCGCCCGATGGACGGACGCTCTATTTCTGGCGGCGCGAATCGCCCTCCAACACAGGCGGGGTATATGATCCGGGCGATATCTGGTTCAGCCGCCGCGATGCTTCGGGGCAGTGGCAGGCCGCACAGTCCATCGGGCAACCCCTCAATACCGCCGGGCATGAGTTTGTGCTTCAGGCTTCGCTGCGACAGGATACGCTCTGGCTCTGCCAGACAGCCCCCGGTGTGAAGGAGGTCGGCTTCAGCTATTCGGTGCGCACCCGCGAGGGCTATTGGTCGAGGCCCGTGGCTGCCCACATCCGCAATTTTCGCTACGAAGGCAATTACAAAGACTTTTTTATTACCCGCGACGGATACCTTCTCCTGCCCAACGAAACCGAAAACGGCATGGGCGGCTCCGATCTGTTCGTTTGCTATCCCATCAACGACACCACCTGGGGACCACCCGTAAACCTCGGCCCCGCTGTCAATGGTCCCGGCGATGAAGACGCGCCCTGCCTCTCTGCCGATGGCCTCACCCTCTATTTTAACTCCAACGGCCACAGCGGCTATGGCAACCACGATGTATTCATGTCCCGCCGCCTCGACAATAGCTGGCGCAACTGGTCCATGCCCGTGAATCTGGGTGCCCCGGTCAATACCGCCGGCTACGACTTCGACTTTTTCCTCAGCGCCGATGGCAAAAGTGCTTTCTGGTGCTCCGATTACAACAGCTATGGCAGCAACGACATTTACCTGATGGATGCCACAGATTGTCAGGCAGATATATATGAAGTGGGCAAAGCCGAGCCGCTGAGTGGTTCGGAGAAAAATGTCTGCTACGGGCAAACGGTGCTGCTCGAAGCGGGTTTTTCGCCCGGCACCTACCTTCGCTACCAGTGGCTCAAAGATGGCGCAGCCCTGCCCAATGCCACAGAACGGCGGCTCCGCGTCTCCGAACCCGGTCGTTATCAGGTGGTCCGGCGCAGGGACAACTGCCAGGACAGCTCTGCGGCGGTGCTGGTGCGCTATGTGGACCGCCCGGTGGCGGAGATCGAAAATGCAGGTGACGTTCTCTGCCTCGACGACTCGGTAGAGCTGAGAAGCAACCCTGTGCGCGGTCTTTCGTACCAGTGGCAACTCAACGGACTCGACATTCCCGGTGCGGAGAAGTCCTATTATTATGTCAAATCTCCGGGCGAATACAGCCTCCGCGTTTCCAACGGCAGCTGCGACGACGTGTCGGAGGCCCTGAACCTCA
>RDXT01000295.1 GCA_004292985.1 Bacteroidota bacterium | reverse complement strand
TTTTCCGTTTAACATGAAGACAAACCAGAATACACAACATATAAAAAAAGGAGATCATGGAACTCGTAAGACACTCTTCGCTCAATCCCGAACACGCCGGGCAGCTTGTCGAAAAACTCGATACCCTGCTGGCGGAGTACGAAACATATACCCATAACATCCGCAACATTCACTGGAATCCCCGCCTGCGCCCCCACCTCGACCTGAGTGAAAAGGTGAGCAGGCTCTATTACTTCGCCGGGCAAAGCAAAGAGGCCATTGCCGAACGGATCATCAGCCTGGGCTATGCGCCCGGACAGATGGCCTACGAGCATGAGCAGGATTTCGGAGGCATGGACGAGGCTCCTATGCGTATTAATAAGGTACGCGAGGTGCGCAACTACGACGGAGCTATTTATGCCATTATCCATACCTCCCAGGAATTGCTGGAAGAGGTGAAAGAGGTGTTTTTACTGGCCGCCAGCTATAAAGAAAAAGGCACGATCGAGCTGATGGGCAACCTCGCGCAGCAACTGCTGTTTACTATCGGTATTTTTGCCGCTACGCGTCTGGCTTCTCAGAATTAACCCGCTCGTAATCGCCTACCTTGTCTAATTCCAGCAGGATCCTGCCTTCAGGGTCGGGATAGTACATAGGCGTAAACTTCGCATTTTCAATAATTTCCGTGTATTTGTACGAATAGCGCGAGTGCACCATCTGGGCAAAGGTATCGTCATAGGCCCTGATGGTGATCAATACCTGTGCGTGGCGGGCTTCCAGTTCAGCCGCACTCACGCCCCAGAGCGGACTTGAAGCATCTATCGGATGCACGAGGGTCCAGTTAAGCGGAAAAAGAGTAACCGATTTTCGTTCGAGGGGCAGGCCAAAATAGCGCTGTTTTTCCTCGCCTCCGATCATTTCGTACCACATCAGCGTTACCTGCGCCTCCAGCTCGATCAGCTGGTTTTTGCGGCGGTTGACGATCCGGAACATAAAGGCTTTGCCTTCTTTATAAGGAGCGATCAGTGCATGATGGCTGTAGGCGATCCGGGCCGAGGGCCGGGAAAAACGACCATAGAGGATACCCGTGGCAATGGCAAAAAGCATAATGCCGGTCATAGCCTCAAAAACGGCGATCACATTGGACCACAGGCCCTGGGGAGCGGTAGCGCCATAGCCAACGGTGGTAAGCGTTTGTGCGCTGAAAAAGAAACTATGCGAAAACTGCTCGCCAAATGTGCCGTCCACCGGGCTGTTGCTGAGGCTTTCCATGCCCACCATAACATAGAGCAGGGCAAATATGCAGTTGATCGAGAGGTAGATAGCGACAATGGCGAGGAAAAACTTCCACCACGGGATCGTAATCAGGAACTGGTAGGGGTGGATGTCTCTCAGGCCAATGCCAACCCTGCGTACATCGAATGAACCGTCGGGGTTGATCAGACGGCGGTTTTTGGAGTTGATTTTGGCTCCGAAGCCGAGGTCGTTGAAGTTTTGCATACGTGAAATAACACCACAACTGGCAAAAATGTAAGTGCCGGATGTATATTTACAAAAAGTCTCTACGCATGAACCGATACGTTTCCCTGGCACTTTTGCTGCTTTTTTTCATGAGTTCCTGTACGCACGAGTCAAAGAAGCCTTCGGGCCCCTTTACCGCTTCCCGGCAACTGCTGGTGGTTACATCACCGGGCTGGGACGACGTGCAGGGTGAATTGCGCCTGTACCAGAGAGAAAAGGGTGCCTGGAAGGCCGAAGGAGACCCCATTCCGGTAACATTGGGCATGAAAGGCATGGCATGGGGCAGGGGAGTGGAGGATTTTCGCAGCCGGAAAGGCCCCCATAAGCAGGAAGGGGATCAAAAAGCCCCTGCGGGTGTCTTTCTTCTGGGGGATGCCTTCGGATATACCACGATCGAGGCTGCTTCCTGGATAAAAATGCCCTACATTGCCCTGACTCCGGGTACCTTGTGTGTGGATGAGGCGGGTTCCCCCTTCTACAACCGCATTGTGGATGAAAAGGAGGTAAATGATCCGGCGCTAAGTGCGGAGCGCATGCGCCGGGAAGACAACCAGTACTCGCTGGGGCTCTGGGTGCTGCACAATTTTCCGGAGAGTGAAAGCGGCGCCGGGTCCTGCATTTTTATGCATGTGCGCAAGCCCGACAGCAGCGGCACCCTGGGTTGCACAGCGATGGACTACGGCCAGATGCGGCACGTGCTGCTATGGCTCGATCCGGCGGCGCAGCCGCTGCTGATCCAGGCGCCCGAAGGCGAAATCGCCTTTTTTACAGAAACTGCGGGCATTTAATACAACCTTTCATCCGGCCCTCCGTACCAATCATACCTGCACCTGTGGGGGTCAAGGCAGCAAACAAGCCATTTACCCCGGCAGAATAACGGTTCGCGTAACCACTGTCAGGTACCAATCTTTCTGGCAATATATTTGTCCATGTAAATACGTCATGGGCAACGTTTTCTGACCCTGTAATTTAAGTTCTTATGTACTACATCCGGAAGGACACATCAGGCTGGTGCATTCGGAACTACACCACCGGCGCCGTTAAAGTGCTTAATGACACTGAGATCGAGAACCTCCTCACCGAGTTTCCGCATCTGAGAAACAGTACGACCGTTACTTATTTCAGAAACCGGGTAAAATCCATACCTGAGTTACCGTAACGATTGAGCAAATCCTGTCCCTCTGGGACCATTCATTCGAATAAAGTTTTTTCATGGTGTTTGTTTGGGTTTGGACCGCCTCTTCTCAGGAAGGGCGGTTTTTTTTATTATCTTTTCGGCGTGTCATCTTTTTTTCAACGGATCATCCGCGATAAAAAACGCCTTTACTGGACCCTGCAGGTCTGGGGCTGGCTGCTGTACTCGATATTTGTGGAGTATTTGCTGGTAGGGGAAGAGGACCTCGACACGGGCAACCACGCATTTTTTATTGTGATCAACATCCTGCTGGGCATCGGTTTTACCCATCTGTACCGGGTGCTGATCGCGCGTTTTCACCTCGAACAGCGGCCTGCGTTTTATTCGGTGCTCTCCGCCGCGCTGGGGTCTGTGGCGCTGGGGGTATGCTTTACCATTACGGTAATGGTCGGGGTCTTTGCCATAGATAAATTCCATTTACTGGGACAACTGGGCACATACGAATGGCTGTTTCTCTGGTGGGAGGGCCTCCGGATGTCGCTGCCCTGGTTTCTGCTGTATCATTTATTTAAACTGGGAGAGCTGTCTATCAATAAGATGCGCGAGCGCGACCAGGCGGTATCCCTGCTCCGTGCAGCCGAGCTGGAGAACCTTAAAAACCAGCTGAATCCCCATTTTTTGTTCAATGCGCTCAACAGCATCAAGGCCCTGACTGTGATGCAGCCCGACCTGGCGCGGGATATGATTACCAAACTCTCGGACCTGCTGCGCCTTTCCCTGAACCTGGGCGGGCAGCAGACAATACCCCTGACCCAGGAGCTTCAGCTGATCCGCGATTATCTGGAACTGGAAAAAATGCGCTTTGAGGACCGGCTGCTGTTTTCAGTGGAAATGGACCCGGCGGCCAAATCTATACAGGTACCACCGATGATCCTGCAAACGCTGGTCGAAAATGCCCTCAAACATGGCATTTATGCACGGAAAGAGGGAGGAGAGCTGCTGCTGAAGGTCGAAAAAAGGGACAAGGAGCTGATATTGTCTGTGAAAAATACAGGCGCATACCGTCCCGGCCCTGAAAGTGGGATCGGCCTCGAAAATTTGCGTAAAAGACTCTATCTGCACTATGGAAAAGCCGCCCGTTTTACGATCGCTAACGTAGAAGGGCAGGTATTGGCTGTAATTACCCTCGATTTGTCTGAAGATGAAACCCATCCGAGCGATTCTGATAGATGATGAGCGCCTGGCCCGGCAGGAATTGCGCTATATGCTGCGCAGTTTTCCGGAGGTAGAGGTGCTCGAGGAGGCCTCCCATGTGGACGACGCGCTTGAAAAAATCCATCGCCTGAAGCCTGATCTGATTTTTCTCGATATTTCGATGCCGGAAAAAAGCGGGTTTGATCTGCTGGAAGAGCTGGATGCGGCGCCGCAGGTCATTTTTGTTACGGCCCACGACTCCTTTGCCCTGAAAGCCTTTGAGGAAAACGCCCTCGACTACCTGCTGAAACCCACCAATCCCGAACGCCTGGCGAAGGCCCTGACCCGCGTGCACGCGCAGATCGAGCAAAGCAGCGCCCGCGAAAGCAGTCCCGAAAAACTGGGTCCCGACCGGCAGATTTTCATTAAGGATGGCGAAAAATGCTATTTCCTGCGGATAGAGGAGGTTTTTCTGATCGAAAGCGTGGGAAACTATGCCCGTTTTTTTACCGCAAAAGAAAAACCCCTGCTGCATAAATCCCTCAATCTGGTGCAGGAAAAACTGGACCCCGCACATTTTTTTCGCGCCAACCGCAGCCAGATTATCAACCTGAGTTACGTGGCCGGTATCGAAAGCTATTTTAAGGGCGGCCTCCGGGTAACCCTCAGCAGCGGCGATGTGGTCGAGATGTCGAGCCGGAATGCTGTTTTGTTTAAGGAAAAGATGAGTTTCTGAGGAATGACTCCCCGTTTTTCCGCGCCCACCCCCTGATTTCCGCGTTGATGTAAATATGATTGCCTGCTGCTGAGCTGCGGGCCATCTTTGTTGTGTACAGATTCCCTTAACCCCTTTTTACATGCAAATTCCACGTATTGTTTTTGGGCTGATGTGGGTGTGTGTCTGCATTGTTGCCTGCACACATGAGCCGGTGCTTCCCGCCGAGGAGGTTCCGGATTCGAGCTATGGCCTTCTGTATCAGAAGATTCTGAAGCCGGGTTGTGCCCTTTCGGGCTGCCACGCCACTGAAGGCGACAACTCCTATGTGCAGCACGGACTGGCCTTTACAGGCGCTGCCGCGACCTACAGCCGCCTGATCAATGGCAGTGTGAAAGACGCGCAGGCCCTGACAGCAGGTCTGAAGCAGGTAGTTCCCGGCGATACCCTGAACAGCTTTTTGTTCCAGAAAATCAATTTTGACAAGGCCACCCATGCCTACGGACTTTCCATGCCCATCGGTGCGGATCCCCTCACGCCCTTCCAGGTGCTCTTTGTGCAGCAGTGGATCCTGGCGGGTGCGCCCGAAACCGGCCATGTGGCCGACAAGACCCTTTTACCCTGAATCAACTTTCATTTTATACCAACAAACCACATGCGAAACCTCCGTACAGCTCCGCTGCTGCTGGCCGCTCTTCTGAGCCTGGCCGCCTGCGAGCAAAAATTCGTCTATGACGAGCCTGTGCCCGACAATTTCCTGCCCCTGGAGCCGCCTGCGGCAGGGGAGGGCTACCAGGTTCACGTGCCAGCCTTCCCGATTCCTGCCCAGTTTGAGCGGGAGTACTTTGTGCGCCTTCCGGTCGGCAATACCACCGATGTGCTGATCAACCGCTACCAGGTGAGCCTGCGTCCGGGTACCCACCACCTGATTCTCAGCGCTTTCCAGGACGAAAATGACCCCAATCTCCCGCCCGTGGGTGTGATGCGCGACCAGAACATGCAGGATGGCCGCCTCAACCTGTTTTCGAACATGAGCAACACCCGCCTGCTGCTCGAAGCTCCGACAGAGGACTACACCTTCCGCCTGCCCGACGGTTACGCGGTGCGCTTTGATGCCAATGCTACCGTGGACCTCAACTCACACTATTTTAATAAAACCGACAAAACCCGCTTTGGGGAGGTGTATGTGAATCTGTACACCGTGGATCCTGCCAATGTGCTGCGCGTGCTGGACAATGAGTTACTGGGAAATGAGGAGATGCTGATCCCGGCGCAGTCGCGCAAGACCTTTACCGACACCTATACCTTTGACAAGCGCACCTCGATCGTATCGCTGTCGAGCCACACCCACAAACGCGGCGAGCGCTTTGAAATCCGCATCGCCGGAGGGGCCCGCGACGGCGAGCTGATCTATGTATCCGAAGACTGGCAGCACCCTGTGGTATTGTCCTATGCCACCCCGCTTGTGCTGGAACCTGGCGAAGGTCTGACCTCCATCGTGACCTTCAACAACACAACCAACCGCAACATCCGCACCGGGGTAACCTCCGAAGACGAGATGAAGCTGATTATGATGTATTATTTCCAGGATTAAGCTTCGACACATGAAAAATATCCTTCTT
>RDXT01000012.1 GCA_004292985.1 Bacteroidota bacterium | reverse complement strand
GTAGGAAAACGCTTCATGCCGGGCAAAGGTAGCTCTCCCCGGCTGAATCCGGAAATATCAGACGAGGCAGCGGGCTACGACCCCGGTTTCGCGGCGGCAAAGGGTGCGCAGGGTGAAGCCGCTTTTGCCAAAACGCAGCATCAGCTCCGGATCGAACTCCAGCTGACATTGTTCCCGGAACTGCCAGCTTCCTTTCAGGCTGAGGTCGCGGCGGCTCACCCCGGCGGCGGCCAGTCCGGTGAGTTGGGTTTCGGCCACATCGAGGAGGGCCAGCAGCGGCTCGCGGGCGCTTTCATCGGGATTTCGGTAGCTGCGCAAAAGCCAGAAAGGAGCTTCGCGGAGCAGGTCCAGCCCGGTGTCGAGCAGGCGGTTTTCGAGGGCCAGGGGCATCGGACTGCCAAAGGGAAAACGGATTTCCATTTCGCAGCGTTTTTCCGGGGCCGCTGTTTCCAGGTCGAGCAGCGGCGCAAATGCCTGCTCGAAGGTGTAGCGGCTCAGCAGGTCCACCACGGCTTTTTCGATCTCGTTTCGGCAGGCATCGGGCACAAAAATCGTGTGCGGTTGCCAGTACCATTCGTCCCGGCCCCGGATCATCTGGTTCAGGTAGTCGAAAGAGACAAACTGGGCCTTCCAGTAGGTGCCGTCGCTGAGGCTCACCGTTACTTCGCTGCCTGGCTTGCCCGCAGGGGCCTCATTTTCGATCCAGAGATCGCAGATGTCCACCGGAACCAGTGCAGGAGGCAGGCCCGGAAGCGGCGTTTCTGCGGCGGCACTCCGGAGGGTAAAACACAGGCGGATCCCTTCCTCCCCCAGGCGGGCAAATGTATGCGGGTCCCACTCCATTTCCTCGGCATGCTCAGGGCTGTCGCATTGCACCCAGAGCGAAAGCTGCGTGCGGGAAATGCCCAGCTTGTGAAACAGGGCTTCGTGGGCTTCCACCTCGTCTAATATCGCATGGATCTGATGCGGGCGCGGCAGATCGGCCTCCGTGCGCTCCCAGAGCCGGATCACGGACCGGGGCCGGGCCGATGCGGGCAATGGCACGCGAAATGCCTTGCAGGCACGCGCATAGAGAGACTCTTCAACACGAAGCTCCAGCCAGAAGGCCGTAGATACGTCGCAGATATTCATGTAATACGGTTTTTCAATTCATGCAATGTCACACGAATTCGAATATTATTAAAACCGATTATTCCGAAAAACTGACACAATCTATCGTGCTGCTCCGGGCCTATTTTTTCAGGATCTCAATGGCGTCGTCGCTGATCTCATAGGTGCATCCGGAGGCCTTGTCGCGGATCACCCGCTCTGCTACAAATTCCAGTACATCCTGCCGCCGCTCTGCCGGGAGGCCGGTGTGTTGCTGCCAGAATGCGGGTTTGGGTACAAAAATGATCACCACGCCATTACCCCCTGCAAACTCCCAGTCGAATTTCAGGGTGAGACTCCCCTCATGGTAGCGGATCAGCCCCCCGCGGCCCATTTCCTCATAGCTGAGGTGGGGGGACAGGTTTTCGGGCACAGGCACAGGTTGTATCATTCCTGAACCCGAAGGAATGGCCGGATCGCTTTCATGG
>RDXT01000011.1 GCA_004292985.1 Bacteroidota bacterium | reverse complement strand
CCCTATAGACCCCTACAAAATGCCCCTGTCGGTGGGGCTGCGGGCCAGCGGCTCCTTTCCGATTTTTGTGCCGCCCGCATTGCTGACGAGCGACTATAATCCGGGGAAAAAGTTTTTACGGTTAATTGATGGGGGTGTGGCCGACAATGTAGGCTACCGCACAGCCATTTCGCTGCTGAGTCAGGAAAAAGCGCCGCGTAAGATTATGATGGTTGTGGACGTTGACCTCACAGGACCGCCGCGCACTTTCGTGAGCAAGGGCATCCTGGCGCTGCCGCTGGGCGTGGCGCTGAGCCTGCCTACCAGCGGACTGAGTGCCGAGCGCTCGATGCGCAGACAGACCATTACCGATCTGTGCAAGGCTTATGACATTACGCCCATTCATTTCGCAATTTATGACCTGCTGGAGGGGATTGAGACCGCGCCGCCCAAGGTGGTTCCGATGGTCGAGAACCGCGCCCGCATGGTCGAACTGCTGAAAGATCCGCAACACGAATGGAGCACCCAGGACCTGCAACTGCTCAACCTGGCCTGCGCGGCGGTGCTGACCAAGTACAGCATTCTGCCCGAAGAAGCAGACCTGCTCATCGGCGCCGGGCGTTTGCTGGTGCGTAGAAACCGGGAAAAAATCCTTCAGATTTTTGCGGCAAAGTGAGTATATTCGGTTCGATGAAGCCCGACAAATATACCCTCGCCGTGGACCAGTTGCTCCGCCAGATGGCAGAGCTGGAACGCCGCGCGTCGCTGGCCGAGGCAGAGGAGGAGCGCAGGCAGGTCGGGCGCTGTCTGGAGCATTGCCACAAGCGCTTCGAATACCTGATCCCCTTCCCTTTTCGCATGGAACTGCGGCGGCTCTGCCGTGATGCGGGGGTGCAGGGGAATTTCACCTGACCACGAAGAACCCATTCTGATGCATAAAACAGTTATCCTTTTTTTCCTGTATCTGGCCCCCCTGCTGCTCTCTGCACAGTTTCAATTCCGGAGAAGTAATGAGATTCCGGTACAGTATTTTCAAAATAACCTCTCCCTGGCCTGGACAGGCGGAATGGATGCCTGCCAGTTTTCGCAGATTGACCTCAACCTCGATGGTACCGAAGATGTATTTGTATTTGACCGGATTGGCTCGCGCGTGATGACCTTTGTGCACAATGGAGGCAGCGGCGTCAATTTCACCTGGACACCCCGGTATGACTCCATTTTTCCGGCGCTGAGCGACTGGGTTTTGCTGGCGGACTATGATAATGACGGGCATGCGGACCTCTTTACGGGGTTTGATGGCGGCTTTATTGTCTATAAAAACATGGCGGCAGATTCGGGGGAGGTGGCCTTCCTCCCCTACCCCGGCGGGGCGATCAAAACCAACCGCCCGGGTAATGTACGGGTCGAAATCGCCGTTAACTCGATGGATATTCCCGCGATTGTGGACCTCGACGGCGACGGTGACCTCGATGTGCTCACCTATGACCAGCCCGGCTCCCGGATCGAGTACCACAAGAATGTATGCAAGGACTTTTACGGACACAGCGACAGCCTGATCTACCGCTTTGAAGAGGCCTGCTGGGGGCATGTCATGGAAAA
>RDXT01000294.1 GCA_004292985.1 Bacteroidota bacterium | reverse complement strand
TTCTTCGAGGCGGATGTATTCGAGCAACTGCGGCAGGGTCATACTTTCGGCTTTTTGCTCCTTGATGTAAATGTCGTCAGGGGTGAGCAAAAAGGTCGTGTCCATCGAAGCCCGCAGTTGCAGGGTCTCTTTGAGCTTGTCAATGCGGCGAATGTTTACCCGCGTCATGCGCCAGCTCTGCGTCGAGTCCACCCACACGATTTTTCTCGCCTGAAGTTTAAACACCACATCGCCATTGACCACCTTCTCCATCGAAAATGTATTGCCTTCTTTGATGCGCTCATTGAAGTAGTTGAAATAGACATAGGTGTCCGGCGCTACTTTTTTGTGGATGTTGCTGGTCGAGGAAATGCGCTTTTTCTTAAAATACTTGTACTCAAACTCCAGGCGCTTGGCTGTGGCGGGCGGAATAACATAGGATTTGACCACAAACATGCTCCCTGCCAGCAGACAGGAGGCCAGCAGATACACCCCCAGGATGCGGTAGTAGCTTACCCCGCCGCTCATCAGCGGGATCAGCTCGCTGCGGCCTGCCATGCGGGAGGTGAAGTAGATCACCGAGAGGTAGATGCAGATCGGCGAGAGCATATTGCCCCAGTAAGGCACAAAATTCGCGTAATAGTCGAAGATGATCTCCTTCATGGGTGTCTTCTTCTCGATAAAATCATCGAGCTTCTCCACCACATCTATCACAATGGAGATGGTCATGACCATAAACAGCATGAACAGAAAGGCCGTGAAGTACTGCCTCAGCAGGTAACGGTCAGCGATTTTTATGTACAGCAGTTTTTTCATTTGACATAGACAGGCAACCGAAGGAGGCTTACAGGCGATGTTAGGTTGCCGGACATGCAAAATTATACAATTTTTGTCCCCATACCTTCCCGGCCTTTTCTTAGTTTTGCATCCTATGAATAAAGCATTCATCATCACAGGATTACTGGCTGCCCTCTTACTGGGTGCCTGCTCCAAAGAATACCGCAACTTCTCCACGCTTTCCCGCAAAGGAAACCTCGCTGAGAAGGATTCTGCGGCCTTTTTTTTCTATAAACGGGGCGATTACGAAAAGGCTTCCTACCTCTTCGAAGAACTGCGCGGTGCGTACCGGGGAACCGAAAGAGCCAAAACGATGCTCTACCACTTTGCCTATTGCAAGTACCACACCAACCTCTTCAGCATTGCCGCTTACTATTTCGAGGAGTACGTCAAGCAATACCCCACCGACGCGCTTACCTCCGAATGCTCCTACATGATCGCCTACTGCTTTTATCTGGAGTCTGCCCCCTACAACCTCGACCAGAGCGCCAACCGCAAGGCTATGAGCCAGTTTCAGCTTTTTGTGAACAATTACCCCTATCACGAAAAAGTCGAAGAGAGCAACCGCCTGATGACCGACCTGCGCGAGCGCCTGGCCCGGAAAGAATTTGAAGAAGCGAAGCTCTATTACAAAGTCGAAAACTACAAGGCGGCTGTAACGGCCCTCTCCGCCATGATTCAGACCTACCCCGACTCCCGCTACCGCGAAGAGGCACAGTTCCTGCTCTTCAAATCAGCCGTTTTCCTGGGAGACTACAGCATCGCCGACAAGCAAAAAAACCGCTACCTCGATGCGATAGAGCTCTACCAGCGTTTTGTGGACAAATACCCCAGCTCGGTCTATGTCAAAGAGGCGGAAGAATATTACCTGAAAGCGAAAAAGAGCCTGGGCAAACTGACGGCTGAGGCTGAAAAGTCCTGATACGTTTTCGCGTAGGTTGTTCGTTTTTTTATTGTACCTTTGTTGCCAATTATACAGATACAGAAGATATGAAAGATTCTTTTTTGCCACTGAACATAGATAAGATCGGAAACATGTCCGGGAACATCTATAAAAGTGTGGTAATCATGGGCAAACGTGCCAACCAGGTCACAGAAGAGATCAAGGCGGAGCTTG
Organism: Bacteroidota bacterium; assembly: GCA_004292985.1. GTDB lineage: Bacteria > Bacteroidota > Bacteroidia > J057 > J057 > RDXT01. Next base: position 4,244 of record RDXT01000294.1, on the reverse strand, counting down.
CTGACAAGCTCTCCGAGTTCGCTCCTGCCTATGACAACCTCGAAGAGGTGATGGAAAATAAGGAGCAGATCGAGATCAGCCGCCACTATGAGCGCAAGCCCAAGTCCACGCAAACGGCTGCCGAAGAGTTCCTGAAAGGGAAAGTGTTCTTCCGCGATCCGCACGAAGGCGTATTTTAATTAATTCCTCGCCCAATAATGCGGGGTAAAAAAATCATTCTGGGCATCTCAGGAAGCATCGCTGCATATAAAGCAGTGATATTGCTCCGTGCGCTCAAAAAAGCCGGTGCCGATGTGCGCGTAGTCGCTACCGATTCACTGGAGCATTTTGTGGGGGAACTCACCCTCAGCTCTCTCTCCGGGCATAAAGTGTTCCGCGACCTCTGGGCCGAAAACTGGTCTGAGCACGTGACCCTCGGCACCTGGGCTGACCTGATGGTGGTTGCACCCGCTACCGCCAATACCCTCGCAAAACTCGCCAATGGCCTCTGCGACAATGCCCTGACGGCTGTCTATCTGGCCGCGCGCTGCCCCGTGATGCTCGCCCCGGCTATGGATGCCGATATGTACATCCACCCCCGCACGCAGGCCAACCTGAGCCGCCTCAGCGCCGATGGCTGCACGGTGTTGCCCGTGGGAAACGGCTTTCTGGCCAGCGGACTCGAAGGGCCGGGCCGAATGATGGAGCCGGAAGAGATTTTTGAGCGGATCACAGACTTTTTTGCACAAAAGCGCCCTCTCGCAGGGAAAAAACTGCTGCTCACCGCCGGACCCACCCGCGAAGCCCTCGATCCGGTGCGCTACCTCACCAACCACTCTTCAGGAAAAATGGGATATGCCCTCGCGCAGGAAGCTGCACGTATGGGCGCGGAGGTAACTCTTGTTTCTGGACCTACGCATTTGCCTGCTCCTGAGGGAGTTACGAGGATCGGAGTAAATTCCGCCCAGGATATGTATGAGGCCGTGATGGCGCATGCCGATACCCAGGACATCCTGATTATGGCGGCAGCCGTGGCCGATTATACACCTGTGGAGGTAGCCGACCGGAAAATCAAGAAAAAAGAAAGCGAGTTTGTGCTGACCCTCAAAAAAACCACAGACATCCTCGCAAGCCTCGGCAAACTCAAACAGCCCCGCCAGCTTCTCATAGGCTTTGCCCTCGAAACGGATAACGAACTGGAAAATGCCCGCAAAAAACTTCAGGCCAAAAATGCGGACCTGATTGTGCTCAACTCCCTCCAGGACTCAGGCGCAGGCTTTTCGCACGACACAAACCAGATCACCCTCGTCGGGCCGGTAGAAGAAGTAAAGCATTTTCCCCTTAAATCCAAACAAGAGGCCGCCAAAGACATCCTCGAAGCAATTCATTCGTTATATTTGGAAAAAACCGGACAATGACGAAGTCTGCTGTCTTCTTTCTCCTGCTCCTCCTTCCGCTCTGCACCCCCGCCCAGGAGTTGCTCTGCAATGTGACCATAGATGCAGGTCGTATTCAGAGCGACCGCAGCGTGTTTGAGGACATGCAGCAATCTATCTCGCGCTACCTCAATTTCCAGAAGTGGACCTCCGATGAATTTCAGGGCACTGAGCGTATCCGCTGCAACCTTCAGATCATCGTGACCGACCGCCCCGCGCCCGACTATTTTGTCTGCACGGCCAATCTCCAGGTGTACCGGCCTACCTATAATTCCAGTTACGAAACGCTGATCTTAAACGTAGCCGACAACAGCTTTGCCTTCCGCTATGTGCCCTTTCAGCAAATGGTGTTTGTGGACAACAGCTATCAGGACAATCTTACAGCCCTGCTGAATTATTATGCCTACCTGATCATCGGCATGGATTATGACACATTTTCTCCCAACGGAGGCGCACCGTATTTCCGCAAAGCCCAGGAAATCGCCAACCAGGCGGCCAGCGCTTCGCAGGAATCGGGGTGGAGGCCCCAGGAAAGTAACCGCAACCGCTACTGGGTGACAGAGGGCCTCCTCAACAGCAGCTACGCCTCTTTTCACAACATCCTCTACCGCTACCACCGCCAGGGCCTCGACCAGATGGAGTCCAACCCCGCACAGGCAAGGCGGGCCATCACCGACAGCCTGCGCGACCTTCAGCGCCTCAGCCGCCAGAACCCCCTGCTGGTACTGCTCAAGACGTTTCTCGATGCCAAAGACGATGAACTGGTAAAGGTCTATACCACCGCATTTATCAATGACAAACAAGCATTTGTCGAAATTATGCAGGATGTTGACCCTTCGAATCTGGCCAGATACAACTCAGTGATGACCAACTAAATGGAAACCGGGCAGATCATAGCGAAAACCTACTACGACACGCCCGTAGGGCCTGTTGAGATTGTGGCTACGGCACAGGGCATCGCTTCGCTCAGCTTTCAGGAGTTTCCTACCTACGAGATCAACCCCTCGCACGATTTCCTGCTGGCCTGCATCGAGCAGTTAGACGAGTATTTCCAGGGCCGCCGTACCCTCTTCAACCTCTTCCTCGATATGGAAGGCACGGAATTTCAGCGAAGGGTGTGGAGAGAACTGCAAAGCATCCCGCTGGGACACACCGCGACCTATCTGGATATTGCCAAACGTATCCAGTCGCCCGATGCGGTACGCGCGGTCGGCAGTGCCTGCGGTCGAAACCGCCACTGGCTCCTCGTGCCCTGCCACCGGGTCATCGGCAGCAACGGGCAACTGACCGGATATGCAGGCGGGCTACACCGGAAACGCTGGCTGCTCGAATATGAATGGAGCATCCGGCACGGGAAACAGGCAGAACTGTTTTAGAATCAAGGATTTATGGTAAAATATCTACCCCTGCTGATTGTCTTGCTGGCAGCCTGCGAACAGGCTCCGCAGGCAGACATGGTTCTGCTTCACGGAAATATTTACACCCTCGACGAGTCGAAACCCCGTGTGCAGGCCCTCGCCATCAAAGACGGCAATATCTTATGGACCGGCAGCGACGAGGAGGCTTCCCAGTGGATAAGCGAGGGGGTAGAGGTGCTCGATCTCGCCGGGCAAACGGTCATTCCCGGCTTTATCGAAAGCCACGGACACCTGCTGGGACTGGGACAGATGAAGCGCGAACTCGATCTCAGCCAGGTGGCCAGCTATGAAGAACTGGTCGCAAAAGTGGCAGAGGCGACAAAGCAAGTTCCTGAAGGTCAATGGATTGTAGGCAGAGGATGGCACCAAAGTAAATGGACGCCCCAGCCGCCGATGGTCATGGGTTACCAGACCCACGAGGCCCTGAGTGCCGTATCTCCGGCGCACCCGGTGTATCTGGTACACGCCAGCGGCCACTCGATCATGGCAAATGCGAAGGCTATGGAAATGGCCGGGATCGGACCCGACTCAAAAGTGGGCGGCGATGGCGAAATCCTCCGTTATCCCGACGGAAAACCCACAGGTATCTTTACCGAAATGGCCATGGGACTCGTCGGTCAACATATTCCTGCCCAGACCGCCGAAAGCCGCCGCCTCGACTTGCAGGCCGCTATCGCAGCGTGCCTCGCGCAGGGAGTTACCAGTTTTCAGGATGCAGGCTCCGACTCCGCCGACATTGCGGTCTATCGTGAGTTTCAGAACCAGGGTCGCATGGGCATCCGGCTTTGGGTGATGCTGGCGGGCAGTGACAGTGCGCTGCTCGCTTCCTGGTATGCACGCGGGCCGGAGACAGGCGATTATCTCACCATCCGGGCCATTAAACTCTATGCAGATGGCGCACTGGGCAGCCGGGGGGCCTGGCTCCTTGAAGACTACAGCGACCGGCCCGGCCACCGGGGCAATGCCCTCATGCCTGCTGCGTATATCTACCGCATCGCACGCGAGGGCCTCGAAAATGGCTTTCAGGTCTGTACGCATGCCATCGGCGACCGCGCCAACCGCACCGTGCTCGATGCCTACGAAACGGCTTTCAAAGACTTGCCCGAAGCTGCCCGCGATGCGCGCTTCCGGATCGAACATGCGCAGCACCTGCATCCGGATGATATCCCCCGCTTCGCCGAACTTGGCGTAATTGCCTCGATACAAGGCATTCACATGTCATCCGACCGCCCCTGGGCCATAGATCGCTTAGGCGAAAAACGCATTGTGGAGGGCGCTTATGTCTGGCAAAAACTGCTTCAGTCAGGGGCTAAAGTGATCAACGGAACAGATGTACCTGTTGAGCCCGAAAACCCCATTGCCTGCTTTTATGCTTCCGTTACCCGCAAGACCCTGGCAGGCACGCCCGAAG
>RDXT01000178.1 GCA_004292985.1 Bacteroidota bacterium | reverse complement strand
AGCGGAAGCTGTGAAAAAATGTAGCCGGCAGAGCCTTTCTGCCGGCTGTTTTCTCCCGGAAAAACCGAATCTTTGTCCCTGAGCTGTTTACCCAACTGAATTTATGCTTCCACTCACCCGCGTCCACCATATTGCCATTATTTGCCGGGACTATGCCCGCTCCAAGGCCTTTTATACGGAGGTACTGGGCCTGCAAATCGTCCGGGAGGTATATAGAGCTGAAAGAGACTCCTATAAACTGGACCTTTCGCTGAATGGGGTGTATATTATTGAGCTTTTTTCCTTTCCGGACCCTCCTGCACGCCCTTCGAGGCCCGAAGCGGCCGGTTTGAGGCACCTTGCCTTCGAGGTAGAAGACATTTTTACCGTGGTGGAAGGGTTAAAAGGGATGGGAATTGAAGCAGAGCCTGTGCGGATAGATGCATTTACCGGAAAATCCTTTACTTTTATTGCTGATCCAGACGATTTACCTGTCGAATTTTATCAGAGATGATTCGTATTGAAGCGTTTATCGGGGCTTTTGTTCCCTCGTTTCCCCATCACACACAAAGCGCCCCCTGGGACCTGGTCCGGGAATTGCCCGCTTTGATAGAGGCGCAGATCGCCGATCTGGATGATTCTTACCATGTCCACAACAACATTGCCATTCACTCCAGTGCCCGCATCGAGCAGGGAGTTACCTTAAAAGGCCCGCTGATTGTAGGCAAAGAGGTATTTATCGGCTCACATGCCTACCTGCGCGGAGGGGTATTTCTGGCCGATCACGTGTCGGTGGGGCCGGGCTGCGAAGTAAAAACCAGTCTGATATTTGACCACAGCGCCATTGCCCATTTTAATTTTATCGGCGACAGCCTCATCGGCAGTTATGTCAATTTTGAAGCAGGTTCTGTGATCGCCAACCACTATAATGAGCGCGAAGACAAGCATATCTTTGTGCAGTGGGGAGGTAAACGGATCGCAACGGGCAGCCACAAGTTTGGAGCCATCGTTGGCGACCACAGCCGGATCGGGGCCAATGCGGTGCTTTCGCCCGGCACCTTACTACCGCCCCGGAGCATTGTAAAGCGGCTGGAACTGGTCGAGCAGCTTTAGCCGCGTATGTCGGGTATCCGACTAATGGTGGGGTAAAAAGGGAGGATATTCGGAGTAAAATTGCCCCACTCCGAATGAAAAAACTGTTTGTTCTCAGCTCCCTCCTGGCCCTTTGTATATTTTCTTACGGCCAGTATGCCCCGCGCTACCTGTTCCTGGAGCATTTTACCAATACCCGATGCGTACTTTGTCCCGGCCCCAATGCGGCTTTTTATGCCGGATTAGACTCGATACCCGGCATTTATCACCAGATGTCGGTGCATCCCAGCGTGCCGTACAACAACTGTGCGCTGTACCTCCACAACCCAGTGGAAAACAATGCCCGCCGCAGCCTCTATAGCATCAGTGCAACTCCGCAGTGTTACCTCTGGGGTCAATATGCGGGAGCTGGTAACCCGCTTTTGCCTGCTGCGGTCCTGCAATCGGCCCTGGGCCAGCAGGCAGACCTGAGCATCGAGGTAGATCAGCAGATCAGCGGCCTGGATAT